>DATNIO010000038.1:0-27146 GCA_035604385.1 Verrucomicrobiia bacterium
GCGCCCAAGGTATGGCCCATGATTGGGGTGAAGTCGTAACAAGGTAGCCGTAGGAGAACCTGCGGCTGGATCACCTCCTTTCTAAACATAGCGGCAAACGATCCTGTGCAGGTGTGCAGGTGAAGTTGCCCAAGCTTCGGAGCCTCTCACGGGGATCCGAGGTAATCGCTCGAACGATTCGACCTTCGAGCGGGTTCTGTCAGATCTCATCTTTACTAAAAGCGCACTCGATGTGCGCTGCCCAGTTTTCAAAGACCTACCGAATGAAAAAGCCCGCCGATCACTCGGCGGGCTTTTTCGTTAGAAGAGCCCATTTGGGGCCCAAAAATCCAAAAAGTTAACTGAACTGGCTAAGCGCGCCTTTCACGATCTGGAAAATTGCCACGTGATTTCGGTCCAAGGCACTCATCAAACTCTCGTATCGCACAGAATCCTTATTTGTCTGTCGAACAGCGCGTCTCTGGCTTGGCTCGTGTCACGAACGCTCATGGATAGTAGCTTGGTCAGCATGTGATCGTCACGATTGTGTACCCTAGCCACGAGGTTATTTGAAGAGTTCTTGGCGGGCAATGGTACCTACGGACTGCAGATAGGTGATGACCTCAGGACGCCGATCAGAGAATCAACCCTCTATGCCAAAGGCCTTATATGCCTCGTCGTTGTAGAATCCGAGCCCCTTACCTGGAGGTGGGTCGTCGTGCGAAAACCTGATTGCATCCTTCAAGGCCTCTTTTTTGAACGGAATATGAATCACATTAGCCGTGCCGTTATTGATTCTAACCGAAAGTGATATCGGCCAATATCTCACCAATGCTGCGGGGTTTCGAATCGGTTTATCCCAAACAGTGTAGGCCGCAATAATTGGGATTTTGTACGTATCTACGGCTTGCTCAATTTCAAATGGCACCCAGTCCGTATCCAGGCAAGTCGTTTCCCCAATAATCAGGACCATGTTCTTGGAATTTCTCAGCCGTTCAAGCAGCGAATTGCGCAAGGTTGTTCGCAAGCTGGAGTCACGTACCGCACTCGCCTTGTCATGGCTGTTAACCATCGTAAACTCATCGTCCGTCTTAGCAGTCCATGCTTTCATCAGGTTGAAGTAGTCCATGTCTGACTCCCCCGGCAGGTTAGTGCCAGCTGCATGAAACGCCACGTAGGTGCCACTGCGATAAGCCATTCGCTACTCCTTCCAGTGTTGTTTAACATCCCTAAGGTCAAGGGCATCGAACCGGTCTCGATGGAGCACGATCCGGATTCTCTGCGTCACCTCTTTTTCTTTTGTCTCGGTAATTGCTGAAAGAATAATCAGATCCAAAAGAGTGCGGGTCGGCAAGCCGATGCCGGATAGACCACTACCAACGAGAGGCAAATTAACCGGGTATCCGCCAGATTCAATCCGTACACGTTTCCACAATTCATGCAACGCCACCCACATAATCCTTACGTCGGAGGAGGCTTTGCATGTGCTTGGATCAGTCTTTGCAAATGCGAATGCCAGGTAGCGATCTTGATTGACGGTAATTAGAGCAGTCGACCCAATCGGATACCTCTTGGATTTTCCTTCGACCTTCGCGATCTCTTCACTTTGTATGTTGCCGAGTTGCTCGTCGACCTGCTTATCGAATGATTCCGGGTGACCGCCAAAGCACTTTTGAATAAAAATTCCATGAATGCTCTTGTCGGACACTGGTTTGCCAAGTTTGCTGTCAAAGAATTCATTGACCGCAATTGCGCGAATTCCCTCTTGCTTGAAAAGATCGTCAAAAACGACTTCGATGGTGGTATTGCAGTGCGCAACAGGTATCTCGATTCGTGACGGCTTCCAAACTTTTCTTAGCCCGAAGACAATACTGATGACTACTGCCGCAGTCAGCGCGAGCCAACCTTGGATCTTGATAGCAGGTAGGAAATAAGTAATTGCCCTGACGAGTGTGAAAATAATACTGAAGTTTGTGAATACATACTGAACTGTCTTCCACGGATGATGGCGGATACCGCGCCACAGGTCAACTAGTGAGGTCATTAGCTGATCTTATACCAAGCCGTCGTTGGTCACCGGTTTAAATTGCCCGTCGCTCTTGCAGGCGCGTGGCCCGGCCTTCGGGTTCTTGATTTGAAATTCGGGTACAGCTAGCAAAGACATCACCCCGCCCTCCCGACACCAAACGATGCGGCACCCGTGCGCCGCGTTGCGTATGCCTTTGCTACAGGAGAGCAACAAACTGCTCGACTGTCATTTCCACTTGAACGATGATTGACTTCATCGGAGGGCGATTATGAAATGGCAAGTGCGAATCATAAGCAGAGGGCGAATCACAGTGCCGCTTGAGCTGCAGCGCACGCTAAAGGCCCGTGCTGGGGATAAATTGGAGTTTCAAACCAAAGACGGCAGCACCGAAGTTCGCATTCGGGTTGTTAAAACGAGGAACCGGCGATAGACCAAGCCATTCCGAAATAGCCTTTCTCCTCCTCAAACGTTTAGCAGCCGCATCAACCCCACAGCCGCATGCGAAAGCCGCGCTCCGCGGCGCGATACCAAATACAGCGAGCGCGGCATCTTGAGCTGCCGGATGCGGACTTCGGCCAGGAGTTTTCTTTCGACTTCCCAGCGGACGCACATGCGCGGAACTATCGCCACTCCCATGCCCATTTGTACGAAGCGCTTGATGCTTTCGATTGTGGGCATTTCGATATCGCGATGCAGCGGAACGCGATGCTTCTCGAACAGTTGGATGACGCGCGAGCGGTACGGAGACTCCACGTTGTGGGCGATGAAAGTTTCCTCGCCCAGTTCCTTGATGTCTACCGAGCGGCGGCGGGCTAGGGCATGCTTCGGCGGGACGACGAACGTCAGCTCGTCGCGCAGGATTTCGACGGCGGCGAGCTTTGCGTCCTGCGGGACGTAGGAGACGGTGCCGAGGTCGAGGCGGTAATTCAAGACTTCCTGGGGGATGTCGCGCGAAAGCGTGCGGTGCATGATCAGCTTCACGCCGGGGTACAGTTTCCTGTAGCGCGCGAGGGCTGGGAGCAACGCGTGGATCGAGCTTTCGTTCACTCCCAGGCGAAGTTCGCCGCGGCCCAGGTTTCCCAAGTCTTCCATTCCCTTTTGGATTTCGTCGCGCAGGTTGAGCAGGCGCTCGGCGTAATCGCGCAGGAGTTCGCCGGCGTCGGTGAGTTTTACCTGGCGCGCGCCGCGGACCAGCAGCGGCTGGCCCACCGATTCCTCGAGCTTGCGAATGACGATGCTCACCGCGGGCTGCGTGCGGTAGAGTTTTTCCGCCGCGCGGGAGAAGCTCTGCTCTTTCGCGACGGTCAGGAACACGTGCAATTGGGATAGGTCCATTTGGTCCTTTCAAGTGGAACAGGCTTCAGCCTGTGAGGTTTAGTCCTTGGAAGAGTCACAGGCTGAAGCCTGTTCCACTTGTGCCTCAATAGATCCATAACGAGAGTTTATGGAATGCCCATGTATTATAAATCAGAAGTGGAATTCAAGATAGGCGGATCAAACAGCGGCGCGATTCGACCTTGTCGTGAAGTAAGATGCGATGAACAAAAAAGCAAAAATCCAGTCCACCGAGCCGATGGCAAAAGTGGAAAGCGCGAGCCGGCCCTGACAGAGCAAAACGATCAGCGCCGTCCCCCAGGTGACATTTTCAAGAATGGACGGGAGGATCATGGGGCGATATCGAATAGGATCGGTCGACAGCACCAGAAAAAGGACTTGCCAGGCTAGAGCCACCCCGATAAATCCGTAGAAATATTCCGGATGAGTGATCGCAGGCGGAGTGTCCCGCCCGATTTTATTCTCCAGGAAATACAACGGCGAAAGAATCAGCAAACCCTGGATGCCCGCAATGAGAAAAACGATCTTCGCAAATTTCATCTTTTCCTGCCGCCTTCGCCAGCTTCTTCATGGAACGGGCGGGAAAATAATTTCCAGGAACCGCGCTTCTTTATCGCCGCGGTTCTGATACACGCGCTCGTGGCCGGGCCCGCCGTCCATCCACACAAAGTCGCCTGGTTGCAACGCCTTTTCCGGTCCTTTGGGGGACACCGACGAAATCGAGGCGGCATCGAGCGCTACGATCACCTGGGGGGCTCCAAGGGACGAAGGGGAGTCCGCCGGCTTCATGGCCAGCCTCATGGATTGATGAGGAAGCACGCGGACTAGTTGCACGCGAGTTTCGCTGGACTCGAGCAGCGGCTGGCTCGAGTAAGCGGTGGAGGTCTTCTTGGCGGTATCCGGGCAGTTCAGCGGCTGGCCCGCGAGGATTTCCGCGCAGACATTATGAAAGTCGGTCTGCGGTTGCATCAGCTCGACGGCGACGGTGTGGTAGGGGGTGTCCCCATCGACGTGTGTGGAGTGGATGTAGCCGGACCGCTGCAGCCGGACTTGGGCGTCCGCATTTTTTTGGTGGACGTCCGGCTTGCCCGGGACGCCCACGGTCACGAGCTGGTCCCCGATGGCAATGGCAACCGTATCCTGGTCGTGGCTGTGCAGAACGATCGAGTCTCCGGGTGAAACTTCCACATTGAATACTTTCACGTAATCATTATGGAGGGCGAGATGGTGGTGAGGCTCGTGGTCCATGGTGGGTATAGCAGGCGATTGGGCCACGAGCGGCGACGAAAAAAGGCACATCGCTACAAACCAAGCTGTCCTAGTTTTCATTCGATCCCCATTTCGGCTGTCAATCTATGCTGGATCGAATATCCAGTCAACAGCTCGTGTAAACCATTTTAAAACATATACATACAAAGATGCCGCAGGGCACGTTTATCCAGCCGATCACACCACAAATTGGCGTTGTAACACAGAATTAACATTCCTCTCACGGGCCGTTAAGGGCCCGTCGATAGTGTCGTGCGAGCCCAGAGGTGTCTCGGAAGTACACCGATTTGAGAAAGAGAAATCTTGCCTTTCCGAGATGAAGTCTTGCACCTAAGCACTCTGTGGCGGGGCAGTCGGGGTTGGCCGTTCCCCAGTGGGGATGAGGCCATCACAAGCAAGCGATCTCGTTCCATTTGCATGGGGAATGTTTTTGGAACGGGCAGCAGTCCCAATTCAGAGTTTATGGATGAAAAACAGTCATAGGACTTCATTTTCAGGAGGAAATGAAATGCGAGTATTCGCAGCAGTGTTTCTAGGCATAAGTCTCGCGGCATCGCCGCTTCTGGCGCGCAATGCCGGCGAAACCGGGAAGGAAGACACGCCCGTAGCGGTGAGTAGTTCGTCGTCCCTACCGGATAAACCCGCGGCAGTGAAGCCGGAAGCCTCGGCCATCGAGAGCGAGATGCAGGACCTCCGCAGCCTTGTTGAGGAGCAAAGGGCGGAACTCGAGTCGCAGCGCGCCGCGCTCAAGGCACAGCAGCTGAAGATGGAAGCGCTCGAGGAAAAGTTTGGCGCAACGCCTTCGGAATCAATCGCCGCTCCTGCCGCAATAACCACGGCTGTCTCCTCGGCGACGCCGATATCGAGCGCAACCGCTGCGCTGGGGAATCCCTCGGCAAGCCCAGCGCAAAAAGGGGACGATGAGGTTTCCCCGCTTCAGTTGAGGATCGGCTCCGCCTACATCACGCCGGTTGGGTTCATGGATTTCACCGGCGTGTGGCGCAGCCATACAGGAGGAAGCGGGATCGGGACCAACTTCGCTTCGATTCCTTACAACACGGGCGGCACAAACTTCAACGATCACCTGGGCGAACTCCGTGAAAGCATGCAGAACTCGCGCATTGGGTTCCGCGTGGATGCATTGGTCGCGGGCGCCCACGTGATCGGCTACATGGAGTCGGACTTTCTTGGAAACAACCCCGGAAACGTGGCTGTCAGCAGCAACAGCAACACGCTGCGCTCCCGGTTGTACTGGGTTGATGTCCAAAGGGACAAGTGGGAAGTCCTGGGAGGCCAGACCTGGAGCTTGATCACTCCTGGCCGGTCGGGAATTTCGCCCTTGCCGGGAAATCTCTTCTTCACGCAAAACATTGATGTGAACTACCAGCTTGGCCTGGTTTGGGGCCGCATCCCTGAGTTGCGGTTCGTTGCCCATCCGTCGAGCAAGGTGGCTTTCGCAGTTGCTTTGGACAGCCCGGAACAGTACGTCGGGGGATCTGCGGGCGGCAGCACCATCGTATTCCCGACTCTTCCGGCGTCGCTGACGTCGGGCTCACTCGGCAACCAGCTCGACGCAGGCGGCACAACTCTCAACACTCCCAACCTCGCCCCGGACTTCATCGAAAAACTTGCGTTTGATCCGGTCAGCAAATTCCACTTCGAACTCGGGGGACTCGAGCGCGTATTCAAGATTTACAATTCCGGTACAAATACGAGTTCCACAAAAACAGGCGCTGGCGGTTTCGTGAACCTGAACTTCGAATTGTTCAAGGGTTTCCGTATCCTGACGAACAATTTCTGGAGCAGTGGCGGCGGCCGGTATATCTTCGGCCAGGCGCCCGACCTCATCGTGCGCGCGGACGGCACCATCTCTCCCATCAAGGCCGGATCCACTGTTTCCGGCTTTGAGTTTACCCACGGCAAAACGATGCTGTACGGCTACTTCGGCGGGTTGTATGTGTGGAAGAACTTGGCGCTGGACGGTTCGACACCCGCCAAGGTGATCGGCTACGGCGTAACTGGGCAAACCGGCCAGAATCGGTTCATTGGAGAGGAGACGATCGGTTTCAACCAGACCATCTGGAGAGACGCCAAGTATGGAGCCCTGAACTTCATGGGGCAATATTCCTACCTGGCGCGCAACCCGTGGTCGTTCACAACGGGCGGGGAAGACGCCCACTTGAACATGATCTTCCTGAACTTGCGCTATACGCTGCCGGGTTCGGCTCCGACCCTGGGCAAGTAATCACCCCAAGCACGAGGGGCCCAGCCCCCTCATCCTCAAAGCCGGTGCGGGCGAAAATCCGCACCGGCTTTGCTTTGTTAGACAATTTTTCCTCAGAACTTTCGACACTTCGCAATTGTCAGCACGCCATGGCAACAGGTCTGGCGCTTCGGGGGCGGTCACTTTACCAGCGAAATCGAATCCACACGAATCGTGTCCTTGTCCTGCTCGCCGGTTACTTTGACCTCCATCGGCGCCTTCTTACCGGTTTGGCGCACAGCGTCAGCCGCCTTTGCATTCCCGGCGGGATCTAGTTTGTGGCTCAATCCATCGCGATCGACTAGAGTGAAGGACTTCGTCTTTCCATTCGGAGAGCAATAACGGATCTCCCAATCCCTGTCTCGATCGACGTAGGTACTTGTGTCCCACGGGTCTGTATTACGCTCGAGAGCTTCGTAGCAGCTGGAATTGACGAGGAAGCCCGACCACGTGTGGTTCTGCGCGTGTTGCGCCGCGAACGCGGGCGCCGCCGCGAGGCAAATCACCACGCCACTGATCATCGTTAGTTTCATCGGCCGTCTCCACAAATTTAGATAGTGGATCGTAGAAGAAAGTTGCGCGACCGCAGCACGGAGCGGCGCATTTTTCCATGGGCTGCCTAGCAGAGACAGCACAAATCGTCCTACTCGGCTTCTGGATCGTAATTGAGATTGGGGGCCAGCCAGCGCTCGACGGTGCGCAGGTCGAGGCCTTTGCGGCGGGCGTACTCCTCGACCTGGTCGCGGCCGATTTTTCCGACGGCAAAATATTTTGATTCGGGATGCGAAAAGTAGAAGCCGCTCACCGAGGCCGCCGGGTACATCGCGAAATTTTCCGTCAGCGTGATGCCCGTGTTTTTTTCCGCGCAGAGCAGATCGAAGAGCATGCGTTTTTCGGTGTGATCGGGCAATGCGGGATAGCCGGGCGCGGGACGGATGCCGCGATAGCGTTCGCGGACGAGATCGTCGTGGCTGAGTTCCTCGTCTTTGCCGTAGCCCCATTCGATGCGCGCTCGTTTGTGCGTGAGCTCGGCGAGGCCCTCGGCCAGGCGGTCGGCGAGCGCCTTGGACATCAGGGCGTCGTAGTCGTCATTCTCTTTTTCAAATCTTGCGACGAGCGGTTCGATGCGCAATCCCGCGGTGACCGCGAACAGGCCGAGATAATCCATGCGGCCGCTCTCCCGAGGCGCGACGAAATCGGCCACGGCGTAGCTGGGTTCCTGGTTGGCCTTCACGATTTGCTGCCGCAGCGTGTGGAACGTTGTGAGCAGATGTCGCGATTCGTCCGCATACACTTCGATATCGTCCTGCACGCTGTTCGCGGGAAAGAATCCGATCGCGGCGCGCGCTTCAAGCAATTTTTCGTGCACGATGCAAGCGAGCAGCTTCTGTCCGTCATCGAACAGTTCTTTCGCTTTCGGGCCGACGCCTTCCTGCTCGAAAATTTTTGGATAGATGCCGCGCAACTCCCAGGCGTGGAAAAACGGCGTCCAGTCGATGAAGGGAACGATTTCATCGAGAGGCACCGGACTGTACACGCGCGTTCCGAGGAACGACGGCCGCGGCGGCTCGTACGCCGACCAATCGTAAACGGGCCTTTTATTCCGCGCTTCCGCGAACGGCAAGAGAGGCTGCGCCTTCCGCGACGAATGTTTTTCCCGCGCGCGCTCCTGTTCCTTGCTGTTTTCTTCCGTGAAATGGTCCTTCATCTCGGCGCTGAGCAAACTTCCGACAACGCCGACGGCGCGCGATGCGTCTTGCACGTGGATGACCGGCTGTCGGTACGAGGGCGCGATTTTCACCGCCGTGTGCGTGCGGCTCGTCGTGGCGCCGCCGATCAGCAGCGGGACAGTGAACCCTTCGCGCTCCATTTCCTTCGCGACGTGCGTCATCTCCTCAAGAGAAGGCGTGATGAGGCCGCTCAGCCCGATCAAATGCGCGCCCGTCTCGCGCGCGGTTTTCAGGATCTTCTCGGCCGGCACCATCACGCCGAGGTCGATCACTTCGTAGTTGTTGCAACCCAGCACGACGCCCACGATATTTTTGCCGATGTCGTGAACATCGCCCTTCACCGTGGCCATGACGATGCGGCCCTTGACGGACACGCCGCCCGCCTGTTTTTCCGCTTCGAGATATGGCTGTAAGTACGCGACCGCTTTTTTCATCACGCGCGCGCTCTTAACCACCTGCGGCAGAAACATGCGCCCCGATCCGAAGAGGTCCCCGACGACATTCATCGCGTTCATGAGGGGACCTTCGATCACTGCGAGAGGCTTGCCGAATTTTTGCCGGGCCTCTTCGGTGTCTTCCTCGATGTAATCCGCAATGCCCTTGACGAGCGCATGCGTGAGGCGCTCCTCCAAGGTGCCCTTCCGCCAGGAGTCTTCTTCCACCTGCCCTTTTTCTTTTGCCTTTACGTTTTCCGTGAACGCCAGCAAACGTTCAGTGGCGTCGGGACGCCGGTTCAACAATACATCCTCGACGAGATTCAGCAGGTCCCTCGGGATTTCTTCGTAGACCGCGAGCTGGCCCGCGTTCACGATGGCCATGTCGAGGCCCGCCTGAATCGCACGGTACAAAAACGCGGAGTGCATCGCTTCGCGCACCACGTTCTGGCCGCGAAAGGAAAACGAAATGTTGCTGACGCCGCCGCTTACCTTCGCATAAGGGAGCTTGGCCTTGATCTGCCGCGTGGCTTCGATGAAATCGACAGCGTAATTGTTGTGCTCTTCGATGCCCGTCGCCACCGTCAGAATGTTCGGATCGAAAATAATATCTTCGGGAGCGACGCCGGCCTCTTCCGTGAGAATCCGGTACGCTCTCGTGCACACTTCCATCTTGCGCGCGAGCGAATCCGCCTGGCCTTTTTCATCGAACGCCATCACCACCATGGCCGCGCCGTATCGCCGCACGAGCCGCGCGCGCTGGCGGAAGGCTTCTTCGCCCTCCTTCAAGCTGATGGAATTCACGATGCCCCGGCCCTGAATGCATTTCAGGCCGGCCTCGATGATTTTCCAGTTCGAGCTGTCGATCATGATCGGCACGCGGGCGATGTCGGGCTCGGCCGCGATGTGATGCAGGAACGTGGCCATGGCCTGCTCGGAATCGAGCATGGCTTCGTCCATGTTGATGTCGATGATCTGCGCGCCGTTTTCGACTTGCTGTCGCGCCACGGAGAGCGCCGCTTCGAGTTCACCGGCCAGGATCAGCTTGGAAAATCTGGGCGAGCCGGTGACGTTGGTGCGCTCGCCGATGTTGATGAAGCGCGAATCCGGCCGAAGCACCAGCGGCTCGAGGCCGCTGAACCGCGTGTAACGCTCCGGCTTCGAGAGAACGTGCGGCTGGATTCCGCGCACGGCTTCGGCGATCGCTTTGATATGCGCCGGCGTCGATCCGCAGCAGCCGCCAGCGATGTTCAGCCAGCCGTTCGACGCAAAATCACGCAAATCGGCGGACATCGATTCCGGCGTCTCATCGAATCCGCCGAACGCGTTGGGAAGCCCCGCGTTGGGGTGGCAACTGATGTGGACCGGCGCGAGGTGCGAAAGCTCCTCAATGTACGGGCGCATCTGCTTCGCGCCGAGGGCGCAGTTGATGCCCACGCTCAGCAGGTCCATGTGCGAAACCGAAATCCAAAACGCTTCGACCGTCTGCCCGGAAAGCGTGCGTCCGCTCTGGTCGGTGATGGTGACGGAAACCATGATTGGGACGCGCTGCTTCGAGGCGTCGAAATATTCCTCGATCGCGAAGAGCGCGGCTTTGGCGTTCAGCGTGTCAAAGATCGTTTCAAGCAGCAGGATATCGGCGCCGCCTTCAACGAGTCCGCGCGCCTGCTCGCAATACACGTCGCGCAATTTGTCGAAAGTGACGCCGCGCGAGGCGGGGCTATTTACGTCCTGCGACATCGACGCGGTGCGGTTGGTCGGCCCCATCGATCCCGCGACGAGCCGGTACTGCCCGGGATGCGCGGCTTCGTACTCGTCGGCCACCGCGCGCGCGATTTTCGCGCCCGCGACGTTGAGTTCCGAAACGTGATGTTCGAGGCCGTAATCGAGCGCGGAAATTCCGTTGGAGTTGAACGTGTTGGTCTTGATGATGTCGGCGCCCGCTTCGAGGTACTGCCGCTGGATCGCCTGCACGATGGCCGGCTGCGTAAGGTTCAGCACGTCGAAGTTCCCGCGCAAGTCGCGCGGGTGCTTCAGAAATTGCGAGCCGCGAAAGGCCGCTTCGTCCAACTGCTGCGCCTGGATCATCGTGCCCATGGCGCCGTCCAATATGACGATCTTCTCCTTCAGGAGATTCTTCAGCGCGGCGATTCGTGTTTCCCTTCGATCCAACGTACGTCTCCCCAGTGCAAAGTGGCCTTGGATTTGGGCAGGCCATGCGAATGCGGGCCACACTCTTCCATACGTGCGACAAATGTCTCCCTTGTAGTTTACCGGAGAGAGCATTACGACCGTAGTTCCATTCTCACATTCCGGACTCATTCGAGCAAATCGCGCTCTTTCGATTGACCTCCAGCGGGAGATGAAGGTATGGTTTGGACGATGAGATCGCGAGCCTCATTCATCACAGCCACGCTTGTCTTGGCGATCTGTTTTGTTTGCCATGTGGCCGAGATTTTCGACCAGTGGGACCACACTCTCCAGACCGGAGACGATACCGAATACACCTTCGTGGTCCTCGCTTTGTGCGTGGGCGTTGCCTACTCGCTGAAAAGGTTTGTACCGAGAATCAATTTGGCGGACTCTCTGATTGAAGCGATTTCTTACCCGCGCTCCCATCCACTGTCTTCTACCCTGGCCAATTGGTCTGCTGTTGTTCCTATCCCGGCAAGTCCTCCCGCTACCGCGTTGCGCATCTAGAGCTCCCGAATCTTCCACATCCCTGACGATTGAAGAGTCAGTTCCTCCGGCGCGGGCAGGCGCTCGAGCAGTCGTCTTTGAACTTCATGCAATGTGATTTCCTATTGCTGTCAGCATACGGCAGATAAGGAGACTCGGAGTGATTGCAAACAGCCTATCGTTTTGCACGCGCGCCGCTGCAATCGCAATGGCGGCTGCGATGGTCATATTCTTGCGCGCGCCCGACGTTGATGCGCAGGGTTCGAGAGTCGCATCCGCCTTGGAGGGCACGGTGAGGGATAGCAGCAGCGCCGCAATCCCCGGTGCGGCCGTAGTCGTGCGCAATACTTCCACGAATCAGGCTCGCACCACGGAAACGGATGCGGAGGGCGCTTTCCGCATGCAGGCGCTGGCCGTTGGTTCCTATGAAGTGCGCGTGGATCAGGCCGGTTTTGCGCCCTACCAGCGTACCGACCTCGATTTGACGCTCGGCCAAACCACGCACCTGGATATCGTTCTTGTTCCCGCGTCGCGTTCCGAAGAAATCAGCGTGAACGCCCAGCAGCAGACGTTCGACGTCTCGCAAGCCTCCGTCGTGTCTCCGGTGGACCGCGAGAGAATTGAGGAATTGCCTGTCCAGAGCCGCAACTCGCTGGATTTCGTTCTCCTCGCGCCCGGCATATTGAGCGCCCCGCCGGCGCCTCCTGTGGCGGGAGGGACGCCGCTCGCCGGCAGCGGCTTCACGTTCGGCGGTTTGCGCGCTCGCAGCAACACGGTGTCGATCGATGGGCTCGATAACAACGATGAGTACACGGGATCGGGCCGCACCGAACTTTCGCCGGAAATCGTCCAGGAGTTTCAAGTGGTTCAGAATGGCCTCTCGGCGGAATCGGGCGGAGCTTCCGGCGGCTCGATCAATGTCATCACGCGCTCGGGAACTAATACGATTCATGGCGACGCATTTATTTTTGCTCAGGATGCGTCGCTCAATGCGCGCGACCCGTTCGAGGACGAACCGGGGAAACCATCCTTCCGCCGCTATCGCGCCGGGTTTGCATTGGGCGGCCCAGTCGTCAAGGATCGAACGTTTTACTACGTGGCGGTCGAGCAGGAGCACAATCGTGGCCAGAACGGGTCGGACATCGATCCCGCCGTAGCATCCACAATCAATTCTTTTTTGGGGACAGGCGCATTTCCCGGCCTGGCTACACGGCAGATCATCACGAATTTTTTCCCCATCTCGCGAGCGGAAACCGAAGCCGCGGGCAAGCTTGATCATCAGCTCACAAAAAACACTTCCTTGATGCTGCGCTATGCCTTTACAAACAATCGGGATGCGGGCGACGCGTTCAACACGAACGGACTCGTGGATGTGAGCGGCCGGGGCAGCAGCTTCATTGCCGACAATGCGCTCTCCGGCTCGCTCACGACCGTTTACGGCTCCGATGCCGTGGGCGATCTGCGCTTTCAGGCCGCGACGCGCCACGCTGTCCTTCGCCCGACCGAGTCGATTGGGCCGGAAATCGACATCGCGGGAATCGTGGACTTCGGGCGGCCCTACGCAGGGCTAAGCGAGCGACGCGAAAATCATTATCAAGCGGGCTACACCTACTCGCGCACGGCGGGAAAACATATTTGGAAAGCGGGCGCCGTACTGAATCGCGTCACGCTGCGAGCCTCGGCGGCGGATGGTTTCGGCGGCGTCTATCTCTTCAACACGCTCCAGGATTTCCTCGCCGGGCAGCCCGGCCAATTCCGCCAGGCGTTTGGCAATCCGACGGTGGATCTCCCGGTGACCAGTTTTGGCGCGTTCGTTCAAGACCACTATTCGCTGACGTCGCGGCTTTCGGCCGATTTTGGCGTTCGCTATGATTTCGAGCGGCTCCCGGGCGAATTCAATCAAGCCACGCATAATTTCAGCCCGCGCATCGGCCTGGCATGGACGCCTTCTTCCCGTTGGGTTCTACGTGCCGGCTACGGAATATTCTTCGACCGGTACGTCCTCGCCGATCTGGCGCAGGCCGTTGACTTGAACGGTTCTCAGGCATTCGAGCAGGTGGCGGACGGCGGCGCGGCGGCAAATCTATTTTTGGCCGTGCAGGGCGGGCCACTGGTTTCTCCCGCGCCAGGGATTGCGCCTTCCATTTTCAGCGCCGACCCGCGCATGGCCACTCCCTACAGCCAGCAGGCAAGCGTTGGAGCGGAACATGAACTGGCCAAATATCTTTCCGTGCGGGCCGATTTTCTGTTTGTTCGCGGCGTGAATCTGTCTCGCACTCTCAACATCAACCTCTTGCCGCCGGTGATTCTGACTGCTTCGAACGCCGCGAGCCTCGGTGTCGCGAATCCCACGCCTCAACAAATCGGCAGAGAAGTCTTTCAACCGGGGCGGGGCAACACGCAGTTTGACGATATTTACCAACTCTCAAATTCCGCGACTTCGACTTACCGGGGCATTTCCTTCACGCTGAACCGGAGAATGAATGACGAGTTGGCATTCTCGGCGAGCTACACGATTTCCCGGACGGTCGACGATGCTTCCGACTTCAACGAACAGCCGCAGAATCCCTTTCTCCTGGTGGAGGAAAATGCTCCGTCGCTTCAGAATCAACTGCAGCGCTTTGTTTTCAACGCCCTCTGGGAATTGCCGATCGGCGACGAGGAAGATAAGCCCGCGGATCAGCAAGACAGCGCGGGCTGGCTGACTCGAACCTTTCGCCATATCGAAGTGGCCCCGATTTTCACAACTGGAAGCGGCCAGCCAGTAAACCCGCTGACGGGCCTCGATTCCAATCAAACCCACGCGTTTCCGCTCTCGGCCAGGCCGCTCGATTTTGGGAGAAACTCGCTCCGGAATCCCAGCATGGTGAACATGGATTTCCGCGTCTTGAAATACTTTCCGTTCGGCGAGTCTAGGCACCTTGACGTGGTCGCGGAATTTTTCAATCTGTTCAATCATCCGAATGTTCTGGAGATCAATCCCGTGTTTGGATCGAACCTGACGCCGATCGCCGGATATGGCGCACCCATTGAAGGAATGGGCGCGCGTCAGGTTCAGTTCTCACTGGATTTCGAGTTCTGAAAGTAGCACAGACTTCAGTCTGTGGGTTTTGGTCCTTGCAAGGACGAACCCCCACAGGCTGAAGCCTGTGCTACTAAAACAGATCGAGGATTTCCTCGTAGCGTTTAAACGGAGGAATCAGGTAAGCGCCGGCGATTCCCAAAGAGCGGGCTCCTCTCGCCCAATCCAGCAATTTGCGCGCGAGGGCGAAACCATGTTCGCGCGCGGAGCCTCCCGCGGCTTCGAGCTGCTTCAACAACGGCTCCGGAATCACGATGCCGGGCACTTCGTTGTGCAGGCGCAGGGCTTGCTTATAGCTGCTGAGCGGCCACAGGCCGACCAGTATGGGAATCGGAGATTTTCCGCCCATGCGTTTTAGAAATCGCTCCCAATGCTCGGGATCGAAAATCGGTTGCGTCATGGCAAAGTGCGCGCCGGCTTCCACCTTCAAGTCAAATCGGCGCAGCTCCTCGTCCAGATCCTCGGCGAGAGGATTTACCGCGACGCCGATCGTGAAATTCGTCGCGCCGCCCAGATTTTTCCCGCCCCAATCCTGTCCCTGATTCAGCTTCGCCATGACTTTCACGAGGCCGATGGCATCGACTTCATAGACTCCCAGCGATTCCGGGTAGCTGCCGAGCGAGGGCGGATCGCCGGTGATGGCGAGGACGTTGCGCACTCCCCCAATGGCCCACGCGCCGAGGAGCATGGCTTGCAAGCCGATCAAATTTGAGTCGCGCGTCGTGAGGTGCGGAATCGTTTCGATGCCGCGCGCCTCGAGCGCGCCGGAAAGCGAAAGCGCGTCCATGCCCACGCGCGCCAGTGGCCCGCTATTGACATCGATGGCGTCCACTTTCTTCGACGCCATCACGTTTTGCACCTGCTCGAGAACGCGGTCGATGGACGTTCCTTTCGGCGGATCGATTTCCACCGAAATCACAAACTTCTGCGCCTGAATTTTTCGCCACAGCGTGCTTTCAGGTTCCCGCGCCGCCGCGGGGCGGACCTCGGGGGGCGCTTCCACCACGGTCACCGCGCGGGCGCCCGTGGACGGTTGCATGCCCTTTACGGCCTGGACCATCGCGCGAATATGTTCCGGCGCGGTGCCGCAGCACCCGCCGAGGATTCGCGCGCCCAGCTTGACGGCTTCGCGCGCGAACAGGTCGAAATATTCCGGCGAAGATTTCGGATAGATGACACGGTCGCCGGCACGCTGCGGAAATCCCACGTTCGGCATCGCGCTCGTCGGAAACGGACCGGCCACCGCGGCAAGGTCCTGCAGAATGCGCAAATGATCCTGCGGGCCCACGGAGCAGTTCGCGCCGATCACCTGCACGCCTCGCTCGTGCAAGAGCGCCCAGGCATCTTTCGGCCGGGCGCCGCTGAAGGAGCTGCCTTCCTCGGAGTACGTCATCTCCGCCACGATGGGGAGTTGCGAGAACGAACGAATCGCTTCGACTCCCGCCAGAAGTTCCGCGGGATTTCCGAAAGTCTCCAGGACGAAAAAATCCACGCCGCGTTCTTCAAGCGCCTCGGCCTGCTCGCGAAAGATTTCCCGGAAATGTTCCGGCGTCGCCTCGCGCTCATCCCGGAAGACGCCGAGCGGCCCGATCGATCCGGCGATCAAGACTTCGTGCCGGGCGGCCTCACGCGCCTCGCGGGCGATTTTGACGCCGCGATGATTGAATTCCGTGACGCGCTCTTCCAGGCCAAACGCGCTCAATTTATTCCAGTTCGCGCCAAAGGTATTCGTTTCGATGATGTGCGCGCCGGCTTCGAGATAGGCCATGTGGACGCGAAACACTTCTTCGGCGCGCGTGGCGTTCAGTTCGTCCACGCAGCGCTGCGGCCCCAGGGTCTCGTAGAGCAAGGAGCCCATGGCTCCGTCCGCGATCAGGACGGACTCGCGGAGTCTCTGCTGGAATTCATCAATTCGCATGGTCGAGAACACTCTCCCGGATATTCCGCTGAAATGAATTCATCAGTATACAGGTTCGCCGTTCCAGTTGGCATTCGCCTCACGGAATGTTTGTGAGCCGCGGCTTTGCCGTCTGGGTGAAAGCATTCGGTTCCTTGTAGGGCACGGCTGATGCCGTGCCCTACCAACCATCGCGTTCATGGCCTAATTGCTCCTTCGGCGGATTGGGATGGGACATCAGAATCGGGCCAACGGGGAAGAGATGCTATTTCAGGCGCGATATAAACAGCATCAGAGCGAAGACGACCACGGGTATTAAGGCCAGCATAATGTAGAACAGAATTTGCCGCGCCACGGGCGAGCGTCTCTGTTTCCAATTTTTCATTTCGGCCCGGTCGGCCACGCCTACTTTTTCGGGGTGCTGCAAATCGAGGGCAAATTCGTGGGCGTTGGGATAACGCTTGTTGGGATCGCGCTCCAGCGCGCGGTAAATGATTTCCTGGAGCTGAGGTGAAATTTCGGGATTGACCTCGCGCGGCGGGATCGGATCGTTCAACAAGCGTTCATTCATGATAACGAATGGATTGGGCCCGGTGAAGGGCACCTTGCCGGTCAGCATTTCGTAAAACATGATGCCCAGGGAATAGACGTCGCTCCTGGCATCGCCCCGCTTTCCCTTCACTTGCTCGGGAGAAATATAATCCGGCGTTCCCATAGCCTCGGTCAGCTTGGCAAAGGTCAGGCGGCGCGATCCGGCGTTCGCCGCGATGCCGAAATCGATGAGCTTCACTTGATCGTTCGGGCCGACCATGATGTTTTCGGGTTTCAGGTCGCGGTGGACGACCCCCTGGCTGTGAATGTAGCCCAGGGCATCGCACAAAGCGAGAGTGATCCGGATGGCGCGCTCGGGAGGAAATTTCTTCTGTTCGTTCAGGACTTGTCGCAACAGGCGGCCGTCCACCCATTCCAGAACCATGTAACGCCGGCTGCGCTCCTCGTCGTCGAATACGCGAACGACGCCGGGATGATCGAGCTTTTTGCCAATATCTTCTTCGCGCTTGAACCGGTCGAATAAGACCGGGTCGGCTTCCATTTCCGGATGAGGAACCTTGATCGCGACCGCCCGCCCGTCGCGCACATCCGTGCCGCGGAAAATGGAGGCCATGCCGCTTCGGGCGACCAGGCCATCGATGCGGTAATGATCGAGCTGATCGCCGGGATGGAATTCGCTCATTGGGAAGGCAGGTCGGCGGCAAACGCAGAGAAAGCAGCGAACCTGTATCAGTACAGTTTGTAGGGCCGTCCGCGATACATCCCCATTCGCTCGACGCCCCGGATTCGGATCAACTGAACGCTGATATTATCGCCGCCGCCCCGGTCGTTGGCAAGAGCAACCAATTTCTCCGCTGCGAGATGCAAATCCTGGCCCTGGCCGCAGATCGCAGCCATTTCCGAGGCATCCACCATCCCGTGCAGACCGTCCGAACATAGCAGGAGAACATCCCCGGCAAAGATCTGATGGTCGTTGGTATCGATATTCGCGATTAATTCGGTTCCGAGCGAGCGGCTGAGGATATGGCTCGTCTCTCCCTCGGCAGCTTCTTGAGCTGTGACGATGCCGAGGCGGACTTGCTCGCTGGCAATGGTGTGGTCGCGCGTGACCTGGGCGGCCTTGCCATTGCGAATCAGATAGCAACGCGAATCGCCAACGTGCGCTACGGACACCCGGTCGTACCGCAAGGCGCAAGCAACGATGGTGGTCGCCATGCCGGCCGAAGCCCGGCCACCGGTCACGGCGGCCTCAAACACGCGAGTGTTCGCCTGCTGAACGAGCCGTTGCAGCACGGCGGAATGCGATTCTCCATCCTTGGCGTCGTGGAATCCGGCGACCATGCTTTCGACAGCGGTTTTTGACGCAACTTCCCCTTTTTCCTGGCCGCCCACTCCGTCCGCCAGCACAAACAACCACCCGTGCGTGCGCACCTGCGCGGGAGTCGCCGGCGACGCGTAACCTAAATAGTCTTCGTTGTGGTCGCGGACCCGCCCGACGTCGGTGCGTTCCACGAATTCGAGGTCAAGCATATGGGCGGAGGCGGATCTTCTCGCGGAGGCGACCCAGGAGGAACCGCTCTGCGGAGCGTTTCTCGCGGGTTCCCCAAGAATTTCATTCACATCTGAAACAGAAATTCGGACAGGTCCGCCGAGGCGGACCTGTCCGAGTTTCTTGGCTAACTGAGCTAAGTTCATACTACACCATTACGTGCGACTGGTGACCAGCGTTGTGCGCCCCGAGGCCTTGCTGGACCGCAGGAAGTAAATCCCTCCATAAATGGCCCAGACGGCTGCAATCCCTAACGCCAAGAACGGCTCCATCTTCGTGCCATACCCCATGAACGGCAGCACGATGTAAGCTCCCATGCAAATCAGGTTTGCGGCTATCCCGAAATACGGGATCAGCGTGTGCCTCACGAAGCTGTAGTTCGGGTGTCCTTTGTAGCAAAAGATGCACGTTACGCAACTTAGCATGTAAAGAAGGAACGTCCCGAAGTTGGAAGCCAGAGTAATAGTAAGTAGGCTGTTTGGCAACTTCGCCATGGTGTCATGCGATGCATAGCCGACGCTCGACCAGAACCCATGAGGCAGGGCTTGGAGGGTGGTGTCGGCAATAGCGCCGGCATCGCCGAACAGATTCAGCAGTGCGAGGCAACCGAAAATCGCGGAAATGATTGCCAGGGCCCAGATTGCACGATGAGGGCTCAGGTTCTTCTCATGCAGCATACCGAAGTGTTCCGGCACCTCGGCGTCTTTACCCATGGCATAAGTGACCCGCGCCCCTGTATTGATGCAGGAGAGCGTAGTGCCGATCAACGCCAGGAAAACAGTCACGGCTTCGATCAGCATGAAGGCTCGTCCATGGCCGTGGAAAAGGGCATCGCCGACCATGATCATCATGTCGCCGATGGGCGCCGCCGAGCCGGTCGCAGTGGACATCGGGTAGCCGCTACTTAAGAAGTAGTTTGCTGCGAAATACTCGAACAGATAACAGAACGCCCCCTGAACCAGCAGTGAAGTGATGACCGCGATCGGGACGTCCCGCTTGGCGTTTTTCGCCTCGCCCCCCAGCGCGGTTACCGATTCAAATCCGACCAGGATCAGGATGGCGACCGTGGCTTGCACGAACATCCAGTTGAAATTGTGAATTGCGACTACGGATTTGGCATTCGGATGGGCCTGAAACACTGGCGGATTGCTGGTGTCATACATATCGTAACTGACGTGATAGGGAACATTCTTCCCGCTCGCGTCGAGCTTTGGCTGTGGCACCATGTTGGCATCACGAGTGATGACATCGGTGGCTTTACCATCTACCGTCTGGCTCGTCGTCGCAAATTCGTAGTTGTAGCCCTCGCCGGAAACCGAATCAAACTGCCATGCTTCACTTCCGGGGGGATGGCTCATCCGGTAGCTGATCGCCAATACGGCGAAAACGATCAGCGCGGAGATTTGAATGACGTTGATGGCCACGCTGACTGCTGTGGACCCCGTAACCCCTCGGTGAGCGATATAAGCAACCGCGAAAGAAAACACAATCGCGATAAGCATCATGAACATCGGACCGGGGTTGGATGCGCTCATGAAGTTCGGCCACAAGGTGCCTGTGATGTAACCGCAGAAAACTCCGGTGACGGCAACCATTACGCCGGGGTAAATCCAGTAATAGAGATGCGAGCCCCAGCCGACGACGAACTTCATCAAGCGCGCGTATTTCCAGGCCTTGTCGTGATTCAGGAAGGACTGCTCCGCGAAATAGTAAGAACTGCCGGTTCCTGGATATAACTTGGCCATTTCCGCGTAACACACCGCCGTCGCCAGACACAACAAAAGCGCGAACAGGATGCCGATCCACATCGAGGGCGCAGTGGATCCCTCCGTCGCTTGCGGTGCAAACGTGAGCCAAAGGAATGCACCGGGAGCGATGAGCGCCATGGCGTTCATCGTCAACCCGGTTAATCCTAAGGTTGGTGTCATTTTGACTTCGCCGGTATTCTCCGCCATGTATTCTCCTTATATATTCTTTATCTCGCCGTTGAATCTTCCTGCCGCAAATCAACTTCACGGACTAAGTTGTGCCGAGGAACGAGATACTAGATGGGTGTTCGGGACTAGTAAAATGCAACGTTTCGATGGCCCAAATTACGGATTCATATGGCTGTAATCTGTGCCTGCATGGGGCAACTTGAAGACGATTCGGAGAGAACAAGGCTAACTCATAGATTCCCATGCCATTGAGTCGATCTTTATATTTTGTTGATTACAATGGATTTGCGGAAATTCTGCCTCAAACAGTTCAGTTCCGGTGCCTGTTTCTTCGAACCGTATGCGGGGTAGCAGGCTTTTTTCCCTATTCGCTTAATTGATGGCTAGCATAAGGAGATACGAGGGCACGCGAACGGATATCGTCCAATCTTCGGTCCCGCGTACCATTTTTCATCGCGCGATGCGCGGCCCAGTCCCTATTCATTATTGTTGGAGCGGCGCGTTGGTTCCGGTGCGATTGTGATATTTTAAGCAGCGTCGCTGATGTCCATGCAAATCTCTTTGCTTTGAACCGGGGGATTTTGGAATGAAAGTCTTGGGTTTCCTGTTGCTGCTGGCGGGATGGTTCCTCGTGCTGGCCGCGATTGTGCTCTTCGCAACGCCGCCATTGCGGGCCGCGTTTGTCCTGGCCGGTATTGCGGTGGAGGTATTGGGATTGATCCTCGCTGTCCGATCGCAGCTGATCCCGCGGGAGGAAAAAGGATAATTACCATGCCCGCCCCGAGACTCACGGATGTCACGACGGTCGCTTGCCTCTTCTTCATCTTTCTTGTTCCCTTCGCGGCGGCCGGGTTGGCCCTCATGAACGTCGGTTTGGGACGGTCGCGCAGCGCCGGTCACATGATGATGGCCTCGCTTTGCGCTCTCGCGGTCGCCGGCCTGGCCTACTTCGTTTGCGGATTTGCCTGGCAGGGATTCATCGGCAGCCCCGGGCATGTCCTAACTTTGTCGGGAAAAAGTTGGAATTGGATTGCCGCGGAGCCTTTCTTTTTTCGCAAACTTTCCTTCGACGGCTCCGCTACTTCTCTCACAGCATTATTTCAAATTTTTTGCGTTGGTCTCGCCGCTTTGATCCCGTTGGGGAGCGGCGCGGACCGGTGGCGTCTTCGGGCCAGTTGCCTCTCGACCGGATTGCTTGCCGCTTGGACCTATCCGCTCTTCGCGCATTGGGTGTGGGGTGGCGGGTGGCTTGCGCAGCTCGGCGTCAACTATGGAATCGGCCGTGGATTTCTGGATGTTGGGGGAGCCGGATCGATTCAGGTCCTCGGCGGCCTCACGGCCCTGGCGGTCACATGGATCCTGGGTCCGCGGCGCGGTAAATATTCCGCGGACGGCATGGCGCCCGCAATCCCCGGCCACAATGCGGTTCTCGTACTGTTTGGTTGCGTGTTGGCCCTCGTCGGATGGATTGGACTCAATTCCGCCGGCGCGATCCTCTTCACGGGAGGCGAGGCTTCCGGGACAGCGCTGATCGTCATCAATACCATGCTCGCCGCGTCGGCCTCGGCGCTCACTGCGGCGGTCATCACGAAAGTTCGCTTCGGCAAGCCCGATGCTTCGCTCACGGCCAACGGCTGGGTCGGCGGACTCGTCGCCAGCAGCGCATCGTGCGCCTTCGTGAGTCCCGCCGAAGCCGTCGTGATCGGTTCAATTGCAGGCGGGGTGATCACGTTCTCGATCGAATGGCTTGAGCTGCGCATGGAAGTCGACGATCCGGGAGGCTCTGTTTCCGTGCACGCCGTGGGAGGCATCTGGGGCCTCCTCGCGGTGGGCGTGTTCGGCCAATTCCAGCGGCCCGTGTTGAATGTTGCGGGAGATTCTCTGCCCGGAGCGATGAATGGAATCGTTTCCGGCCAGTGGCTGGCTCAATTGATAGGCGTGGCCACGCTGCTAGGGTTTGTGTTGCCGCTGACCTACGGCGTGAACAGGCTCCTCAACCGCTTCTATCCTTTCCGTGTTTCGGTCGAGGGAGAACGCCAGGGCATGGACCTTCATGAGTTGGGCGCCGGCGCGTATCCTGAATTTGTGACGCACACGGACGAATTCCTCCCGCGGTAAAAGGATTCTTCGAAATTCGATTCCAGTCCCGCGTTTCACCTTCTAAGAAAGAAAATAGACTTCTTCAATCCGGGCAATTCGCTTTTTGAGTTTGCGCTTTCAAGCCGCAACATGCATAAGGAATGCTTGGAAGCCATGTAGGCGTGAAAAGCTCGCCGGTATTTTGAGAACGCCTTGACTTTCTGACCGCTTGTTTTCTTTTTCCAATGCTTGCGGCGACTGAAGGCGCGATTCCGAAGTTGCAGTTTTGGCGTGCCAGTGAAAAAGAAGAATCGCAAACAGCGTAAGCGCAGGCAGTTCGCGCGACACGAATCACGGGCCGTTCACGCAAAGCGGCGAGGGAGTGTGAAGGAAAAGAAAGTCAAACGTGCGTCACCGCCGTGGCTCCGGGTTCTCTCCGGCGGCATCGAGGAGGATCCGAGTGAGAATATTTCCAGAGGATTGTTCTCCCTTCGCAACGGCAGGCGCCAGCCGCGAGACTTGGACCTGTACGTACCGGAAGATAATTCACGAAGCCGCTAGACTTTTATCCAACGCGATTAGCCGGACACGGATCGGCCTCAACTCCTCTTCGCGCAAGCCCTCCTCGCACCCTTCGACGATGCGCTTCCCCCATTCGCCGGCCATTTTGCAGACACCCGGGTCACGGATTGCCGAGGCGATATCACTCAACGCGCGAAGCAGACGCAGGCTGACGGCAACGTCCGTCTTCGAGTACATGCGAATCTGCTCGAACGCGGACTCCAGCAAGTGTTCGAAGTCGATCCAGGGGACGCTGACCCGGGCGACACCCTGGAGATCGTAGAGTAGAGAATCGGGCAAATCCCTGGAGGCAAACCGAATCAAGATGCGGCTCAGCTGGTCCACGCAGTTGATGGCGGTAGTGGGGTCGTTCACTGCGGGCGAGATTGCCTTCAACGCAATATCCACGATTTGCAAGACGCCGAACTCGGCATCTTGTTGCAAAGTCCTGGCCGGGCCCAGGTCGAATGCGCCGAGAAACTCGGCGTAATCCTTTGGGGAGAGCCTCTCTGCTTTGTGAACCATCAAAATAGGAACTCCGGCTGGAACGAACTGGCCGACCCGGCGCAGAACGCGGACCTTCACGCGGTAGGAGGTCGCCAGAAAGATGAGCCGTTTGACGTCAAGATAGCGAATGTATCCGGAGAAATCGCTCAGGACGGGTGTCTCCTGCGTCTGCGGTTCATGCAGGTCCGGGACTTGCAGCCGCATCGGACTGCGCGGCCGCGGCATGATATCGTCGACCATTGCTTCTGTTTCCGCGGCGATCCGCGCCACAATTTGGCTGACACTGATTGCCTGCGAGATATGGTGAATGAAGAACAGCAGCAATGCCACGCAGGCAATGGCAAGAAGCATCGCGCCAACGGCCGTGCCCACCGGCGCGAACGGGTGCGGCAGGGTGTGTGCGGCCGGAAGGGCCGCCATGCAATATAAAAAAGTGCCGAGGAATATACCGAGAGTCCACTGGGTGACGTGATCCCTTGAGAAGCTGACAATGATGCGCGGGGAAAACTGCATCGAGGCCAGCGTCAGCGTCATCAGCAGGATCGCGAAAACGATGGAGACGACGGTCATGATGGAGGCGGCGATGCCTCCGAGAATGACCTGGACGACTTGCGGGTCAGTATGCGAAGGGAAAAGCGTCGCCGGTACCCAATCACTGAAGGCGGGGTAAGTTTCTTCAAAGAACGAAAGCGTCGCACCAAAACAACCCAGCACCAGCGCGATGATCAGCGGGCGCACCAGGAACCCGCCCCGCAGGCTGTATAACGCGTCGCGGACGATTAGTGGGAGGCGTCTGTTCATTGCAATCGTTTATCGGGCCGCACCTGCCGGCGCTGATTCCGATCTTACCAGCGCAAATCCGTTTCGGTGGGTTGTTCGTAGTCCACACCTTCCACTTCAAAGCCGAACAAGCCGCGAAACTCGCGCTGGAAGCCGGCGAAGGCGGTGAGTTCACGAAGATTTTCCGTCGTGACCTGCGGCCACAGCGCCGCAACTTCCGCTTGCACGTCGCTGCGCATTTCTCGGTCGTCCAGACGCAGACGCCGCGCCTCGTCCAGCTTGGGCGCATGTCCCGCGCAAAGAAAATCCGTAAAAAGGCGCCGCATCTGTTCGAGCGGCCCTTCGTCCAGATTTTTCTTTTTCATAACCAGGGGAAGCAAACTCAAGTACAGCGGGACAACGGGAATCGCCGCGGAGGCCTGCGTCACCACCGCCTTGTTGACGGAAACCCAGGCGTTGCCTCCCAATTGTTTCGCCAGCGCGGCATCCAGATCCTTTGCGGCGCGTTCGAGGTCCTTCTTCGCTTGTCCAATCGTGCCGTCGCGATAAATCGGCCACGTAATTTCCGGACCGATGTAGGAATACGCCAGCGTGCGCGCGCCCGGCGCGAGCAACTTTTCCCCGAGCAGCATGTCCATCCAGCGCCGCCAGTCGTCGCCGCCCATCACCGCGACGGTGTCGGCAATTTCGTCGTTGTTCGCGGGTTGCAGTGTGACGCTCATTACTTTTTCCGAATCGAGTTCGATCGTGCGGTTGGTATAAGCCTGCCCGACCGGTTTCAGAACCGAACTGTGCATCTTGCCCGTGCGCGGATCAGTGCGCTTCGGCGACGCGAGCGAGTAAATCACCAGGTCGACCGGAGCCATACCCTTGCGGATGATTTCCGCGGCGTCGCGTTTGATTTCGTCGGAAAATGCGTCGCCGTTGATGCTCGCGGCATACAGTCCATCGCGCTTGGCGATCGAATGAAGAGCGACGGTATTGTAGTGGCCCGCCGTCGCGGTCTTGTCGCCTTCCGGCGGGCGCTCGAAAAACACGCCGAGCGTCTTTGCTCCATAGCCCCATGCCGCCGCGATGCGTGACGCGAGCCCGTAGCCGGTGGACGCGCCGATGACGAGCACGTTTTTCGGCGCGTTTTGCCCGGCGGAAATTTTCCCCTTTACCCCGGCGATCCAACGCTCAACGTTGCGCCGGCATCCCTCGGGATGGGCATTCACACAGACGAAGCCGCGCGAGCGGCGCTTGATAATTTGCAGCGGCATATTGGAAAGATAATACCGTAGCGCGGGCGGCTGTGCTTGTCCAACCGTTCAGTTACGGCGAAGAATCACAAGGAGATGTGGCCAGGGAACGCCAATCTCCCGATTGGCGTTCCCTGGTTCTAACTAATTCGGTTATTTGTTGTGGCTGGAATTGTTGGCCTCATTGATGAGCGGATCTGCCTGGTGGATGCTGCCTTTTGCAAGATTCGTCTTCACCACCGATTTCTGGCCGGCAACCATGGTCACGTCCGTCTCGAAACTCAGGTATCCGGGCAATTCGATCTTGATTCGGTGCGTTCCGGGACTGAGCAGCATGGAGTGAAAAGCTCCGCCCAATTCCCCCGCGTGCCCCAGAAACCTGTCGTCCACAAAAACGGCCGCGCGGTCGGGTTGGACGTCAACTTTCAGCTGAGCGGTCACGCTGGGCCAGGTGTCGCTCGTTTCTTTCTCCATTTTGACGGGAACGAGCAGCAATTCCTTGGGTTCTACGGTTAGCGTCTCGGTGAAGTCCTTATAACCCGCCTGGCGTACGGCGAGTTCGTGGTCACCAGGAATCAAGAGGATCCGCTTTGGGCCCCACAGTTCGCCCAGATATCCCACGTACTTGCCGTCAATCCACACACCCGATGTTTTTTCCACCTTCGACGCGCCCTTAAATGTCAATTCGCCAAGAACGGTGGTCTGCGCCTGCATGGGCGCGAGCATTGGAAGGATCGTGAAATACGAAATAAGGATGGCCAAAACACCCATCCATCTGTGCTTATAATTTGCGAGAAATGTCCGCATCGGCGACTCCTTTGGCAGGCCTGACAAAAGCCTTCCCCCGGGCCTGATAGTACTTCCTCAAGCAAGCTCGCTTCCAAAGTCTTATCGCCCTTGTGTCCCGTAATTAACTGGTCCTAAAAGAAATAACCTGCCCTGCAACTTTCGGCCCTGGCCGAAAACTGGACCTGATTTGAATTTTTTACGCATTCGCGGACGGTTACGCCGGGACCAGTAATTTTGGGGAACTGGTCGCCGTTACGATATGATTTCGTCCAATGGACATTCTTCTAAATGAAGTGGAAACAAGGGTACTCGGCTCGCTCGTCGAAAAAGAGCTCACCACGCCCGAATATTATCCGCTTTCGCTGAACGCGCTCGTCAACGCGTGCAACCAGAAATCCAATCGCGATCCGGTCATGAATTTGGACGAAGGAGCGGTGCGCGAGGCCTTGCGCAC
>DATNIO010000039.1:0-30991 GCA_035604385.1 Verrucomicrobiia bacterium
CGAGCACGGGCGAGTACTGATTATCCAGCAGGTGATGCCACCACAGGGCAGCGGTGCTTCCCGCGAATTACTATTTGAAGGAACTATGTCGGACCTCAATATGCTGGTGATGACGGGAGGCTATGAGCGCACGGAAGCACAGTATCGAGTTCTCCTCGAAGCAGCAGGATTCAAGCTGACGCGCTTGGTGCCGACGCGGTCACTTATGAGCGTACTTGAAAGCAAACGAGCGTAATACCACCTCTCAGACTACGGAATCTGGATAGGGCCTGAGAAACGGCGTTATCGGAATGTGGCTTTTTGCCCAGTTCCCTACCGGGGGCGGACAGTTTCAGCCTTCGGCGGATCTAGCTTCTAGTGATACACAGGCACAATGAATGAAGAGTAGAGAGGAGTAGGAAACTGATAAGAGATTAAAATTAAAAGTAGAGAAAAATCAGATCCCCATCCGGCAACTCCCGAATTTCGGAAACACCCGGCCTCTGCGTCGGAATCCCATTCCCTACCCTGTTTGACTCCCAATTCCAGTAAATTCGTCGCCAAAACCAGTCCAAATCGGCTGCAATTGGTGTTTGAGGGCCTGATCCTACCCCCAAAACACCGAAACTCCCGAAAATCGGTATGAATCGGGTTTTTGAGGAAGGATCTACAGAAACACCCATTTTCCTTGACCAGCAGGACCGATCCTAGGGTCAGGTTCCGCGCGGAGCAGATGAACTGACACACGCTGGTAGAAGAAAGAGGGGATGGAATGTCAGACGGCTTCTTCCCAAGGCTAATTAGCTCGCATTGTATTTTGAAAATGTTTCAACATTACTTATCGTCTGCGCGTAGAATCACCTGACATCAGCGAGAACGGGAGTGATCGTCAAAGATGTCGAATCCCCCAAGCGGACCGGTCCTCGCAAACCAAGCAATAAGTACCGACGGCCCGGGCGGTATAAGCGGGTTTGCGAGAGCAGTTCTACGCTACTTCCAAGACTTCATCGAAACGGACTTTCGTCGTCAGCTGGCCCCCAGGCGTCGGATAAGCCTGAAAAACGACGTCGGTTTTCGGACTGGGATTCCACTACGTAAGTACTCAACGTTCTTCGAAGCGACTTGGAACGCCTGTCGGGAACCTCTGTCGAATCCCTTCGAGATAAGGATTCCCAAGGGACGATTTACGGCACCCCTTTCCCCTATCCTCCGGGACTTGATCCGCCAACAAGTTGAGGCTATTCCAAATTCTGATTTCGACCCGATTAAGGCCAAGATCATCGACTATGCAATGAAATACCGCATAACGGGAGCTAAAAACGCTGAAAAATTTTCAAGCGAGATTTCCGTGCAATTTGTTGAGGAAGTGGGGCAAAGAATCGTGGCTCGGTTGCTTCATGTCCTTGAGGATCCATTCAAGCAAACAGCATATTCTGCGATCGAATCCATCTACGACATAGAAGCTGATCTTACCGATGCGCTTACAAATGCTTCGATTGAGCAGTTCCCTCCGGCGCTGAACACGCTCATCACGTCCGGAGACTCGGGCCCTCTGGTCGCAGTATTCGATGAGTTTTTTACTGCGTCTACTATCAAGCAGTCCTTGGCCCAGTTTTTTGAGGAGTTTTCAACTGCGGATGTTTTCTTGGAAGTGCGCGACCTAGACAATACCCTTCGCACAGCGGAGAACCAGTCGCTGTATCTCTATATCGGTGACATTCGATTTGGTACAGCGAGTTTCCCGCTCTTCTATATTCCGTTAGACATCAAATTTGATGAGCAGGCCACGGCGTTTGTTCTGACGGCTGACCCGCACCTTTACGTCAACAAGCGGGCGCTAGATTGGATTGTGCAGGAGATCAGTAGGCAATCGGGGCGCACCTTTGTCTCCCCGGCGCTAGACCGTATTTTGTACTTGAGTCAGACGGAATCATTTGCCGAGGTTGCCATCAAGGAGCTAAAGGGAATGATACCGGCTCTGGATGTTGCAGCTGGTCTCGATCTGACGATCAACAAGCTCCAAAGGTCGGACAACTCAAGTCTGCGGATGTCTAATTCGCTTTACCTTGCAGTATTTGATCGAACAGATGAGTCCATTCTTAGCGATTACGAAGCGCTCCTAACAGCTGTTGAGCAAGATGGGCTGCTTGCCCAGTCGATGTTTGAGAACATTGTGCGGGGCATGATCATATCAGAACCCCGGAACTGCATGCCGGCCATTGAAAAAACGTGGACTGAGATAGCAACGCCGGAGCGGCTGGTCGCCACGTCTCCAATCCCCATAAACGAGGAGCAACGCAAAATCCAGATCGCACTTCAAACGCCTGATTGCCGTTACATCATCGTTCAAGGTCCACCAGGAACTGGCAAGAGTCACACAATTTCTGCTCTCGCATTCGATGCAATTCTTAATGGCGGAAACATCTTGATTCTTTCCGACAAGCAAGAAGCACTGGATGTTGTGGAGGACAAACTTGCTAAGACATTAGAGAAAGTCCGCCACGGAAGTGCTGATTTTCCCAATCCAATCTTGCGCCTTGGCAAGACCTCTTCCTATCCAAAATTGATTGCTTCGGCCTCATTGGAAAGGATAAAGGAACAAGACAAGGCGCAAAAAGCAAACACGACCAATCTGGACAATGAGACCAAGGAGGTATACGCCGACTTAAGAAAGAAGATCGAGAGGACTATCTCAGCCTACTCCAGCATCCGCCTGACAGATATCAATGAGTTAAACCGACTCGAAACAAAGATCGACAAAATATTGGTGGGTTTTTCCAAGCGTCTACGTGAGCCAAAGAGCGTCGAGGCCCTGATCAGGTTAGAGAAAGCCCTGACACAGGTGACAACGGAACAGATCAATGATCTGGTCAATATATTGTCAAATGAGTGGAAGCCCATCGCCGACCTGCTTGAGCAAATCAACATTCTTCGGGCTACACATCAGCTCGTTTCGGATGGTCACAGACACTCCGGTCTAGACCTTTTCTCAGAATTGACGCCAAAGCATATCGGGCTGCTATCACAATTCATTTCGGAGTATGAGAAAGCAAAATGGCCTGTTTTGGGGTTTTTATTTACAGGCAGTAAAGTCCGAGCTACGAGTCAGAAACTCGGATCGACACTGCCCTGCACGAATCCATTAGACCTGCATAAGAAAGTTGCTGCGCTTAGAGCGGTAGTGGATAGCCTAGCCGCGATCCAAAAAGCGGGCCGCGAATACCAACTCACTGAGCCAGATTTGTCCAAGGTTTACCGGTGTTTGTCCTCAAACACTAGGATTCCCTCTTCCGTCCATATCCTCTACGAATTGGTTGCGTCATACACCCAGGCATTTCCTATTCACTGGCCGGAAAACGAAGCCCTCCCAGTGCTAAGCGATGCCCTGTATTTCGTTCTCGATTCGGCACGGTACGCGACTTTGTGGCGTCACATTTCCACAACCATAGACTCGGCTCCGTCGTTTGATTATGTCGGAGAGAAATCTAGGTTAGAGACGCTTTATGCCTCGAGGATGAGTCGAGAAATCGATCACAAATTCGTAGAGTTTGTTGGTGAAAACCGCGCTCTTGCCCGATCAATTGGTGAGGTTATCAAGGCCAAGAAGCAATTTCCGACGCAAGAATTTGAGCGCTTTGGGCAGGCATTTCCATGCATCATTGCCGGGATTCGAGAGTATGCGCAATACGTGCCACTCAAGAACCAGTGCTTCGATCTTGTCGTCATTGACGAGGCTAGCCAAGTTTCTCTTGCTCAGGCATTCCCTGCTCTTCTTAGAGCGAAGCGCGTAGTCGTATTCGGCGATGAGTGCCAATTCTCCAACGTAAAATCAATGCAAGCTAGCAACGAACGCAACGCTACTTACCTTACGAATCTTGAGGCCTATTTCCGTAGAAATATTTCTGATGCTTCAGATCGGATCCAGCGACTAAAGCAATTTGACGTAAAGAAGTCTGTCCTGGATTTTTTTAGGTTAATCGCCAATGCTGAAATTATGCTGAAGAAGCATTTCCGTGGCTACCAGGAGCTGATCAGCTTTTCATCGGAGCAGTTTTACAATGGACAACTTCAGGCCATCAAGATTAGGGCTAGGCCGCTCACAGAGGTCATTCGTTTTGAAGTCATTGAGCACGACGGACGTCCCGAAAGGCACCGCAACTCCAATTCAATGGAAGCAGAGTACATCCTTGCTGAACTAAAACGGATGGTGGATGAGGGTGAGGAGGTCTCAGTCGGGATTCTCACGCCCTTCAGGGAGCAGCAAGAGACTTTGTCGCGATTGCTATTCAATGATGCGTATGCCGATCAGTTCATTCGTGTCCTAAGGTTAAAGATCATGACGTTCGACACCTGCCAAGGCGAGGAACGAGATTTAATTATCTATTCGATGGTGGCAACTTCAAGACATGACGCTCTCAATTACGTATTCCCGGTCTCCCTTAAAGAAGATGTCGATCGTATTGTCGAGGCGCTGAAGGTTCAGCGCCTGAATGTTGGTTTCTCGCGTGCTAAAGAGAGCATCCTATTTGTTCTTTCAAAGCCGGTTGATTCATACCGCGGGAGCATTGGCCAGGCCATTCGGCACTTCCAAACAATTCTAGAGCGCCGGTCGCAACCTACAGGAGGGCCTTCAGGATCTCCGATGGAAGAGAAAGTTTTAGATTGGATTCAGAAGACGGCTTTCTACCAAAAAAACGCCGATGACATCGAACTCCAGTCGCAATTTCCGATAGGCGACTACTTGCGGCAGCTAGACCCCACTTACCATCACCCTGGATATCGTTGTGATTTTTTGCTGACCTACTTTGGTGGCAAACAAGACGTCCGAATCATTATCGAATATGATGGGTTCGCCGAACACTTCGTCAACCGAGAAAAGGTCACGTTTCACAATTGGGAACAGTTTTATCGCCCAGAAGACATCGAACGGGAATTCGTTATCGAATCGTATGGATACAAGTTTGTTCGAATTAATCGCTTTAACCTCGGGTCTGATCCTATTCAGACGCTCTCCGATCGCCTTTTCCTGCTCGTTCGAAAAGCGGCAGAGGACTTACCCGTCCAAAGCGTGGAAAAGATTCGTGAGCAAGCAGAACAGCTCGCTAATGGCGATTCACGAATTTGTCCGAAATGCGATCGGATCTTACCTATTGAGGACTTCCTAGACCCTTCTTTGGCTGGCGGAAAAGGGGCCACAGGCAGAATTTGCATGCACTGTAAGCAAAACAGCTCTGCGCCAAAACCGTCGGGACACAAACGCTACGGACGGCGCTGGTAGTGCAAGTGGATAGACGCTGGCAACAATGGCTGCTCGACGGCGCAGAAGCAATCCGAAGAACCAATGGGCTATATCCAGGTTCGCCGTGAATGAGAATCTGGGGGTTACCAAATGCGGCACGCGAAGGGAACACAGGCAGCTTGTTTGTGGACAATCTAATGAACGTGATATATCTATCCGAATGAACGCTCGGAAACGCACATCATTCGGGAATGACAAGCGGCGAAAACACCATCACTGGCAGGTGACAGTGTTTTACCAGGACGGGGAGCGGTTTGCTCGCACCTACACAGTGCGTGCGAAAGCCGCCGCATTTGCGGAGCGGCAGAAAAAATCCCCAGTTGTAAGAATGGCCCGCGTCATCGAAATCAGCTAGCCCCACCCTGCCTTCCCGTGGAAATTCCCTTTGCCTACCCATATCCCTACCAAATTCCCAATGTCATTCGCCAAATTCGGTCCTACCGGTGTGCAACTGGTGTTTGATGGCCTGTTCCTACCCCCAAAGCACCCAACACTCCGAATGTCGGTCTGCTACCAGTGTCCCAGCTGCGCGTTTAGACAACGCTGAAGTTCCGTCAATCTCGCGGACCTCTAGTCATATTTAATGTTATTTTCATGTTAATAGAAAACGAGAGGACGAGATTATGCCAAGGAGCGAGATTGTAGATCAGATTCGAGATGCAGTGGCAGCAGTTACCCGTCAGCACGAATTTCTAAAATGGTTGAAAGAGGAAAAAGTCGGGGATGGCTTGGTCCTTCTGAACAACTCATTCATCTTTCGGCAGAAGCTCCAAACGATTAAGAATGATCTCTACCTCGGAATTCCTGTGAGAACAAGTTCCCACCTGGGAGTCTCAAACGTAGTAGTCGCTCGTGGCATTGCATTCAATTCCGATTTCAAGTTTGTTGAATTGAAAGGAATGAAGAAATTGGAAGTGCAGGAGCTCAACCCGGCTATTGACAACCAGTTGAAGCAGTTAGGTAGCATTGTGATGGTATTGATTGGCGAAGTGCTGGATACCGTGGTGACAAGAGCGCCGATTGGACATTCTCTCTTTTCCGAACTCGAGTTGAACCCTTCGGCTACAGCAGCCCTGGCGATAAAGGAAAAGGTCATTCAAGTAAGGGCGATCTCAGATGAGGAAGAGATTTGGGCTGAACTCGAAAAGGCTCACGGCGCCCAACTCCCTACAGACTTAGTGCAGCCTCTTGCAAGCGCGCTAGACCATATTCGTAAAAATCATTATGCAGTTCTGAGACTGCCAGGTGAATCGGCTCTTTCACGGCCACTACTCGACTCGTTTGTTGATGCCCTACGTCAAAACTTGGCTCGTTACAAGCACGCATGGAACAAATGCAAGGGTCAGGCAGACATGGATGTGGGTGAATTCAACGATCTGCTACGAATCGCTTACAATTTCGCAACCGATGCCGTATTAGTGATTCGTCTTCTTGTCAGCGTTTGCGATCTAAAACCCATCGTTCGATGGTGCACAGTCGATGAATGGTTTCGTTTAGCGGAGAGTTTTCGAAATTTGCCCTGGTCCAAGATGAAGGAGAAGCACTCACTAGATGAGTATCAGGTGAATATCAGCAACGCCAGAAATAGAGCTTTTCATCACTTACTCCCGGTCGATAACACTCTACGCGTTGAACTCGAAGGGACTAAGCTCGGACGAATAACCTTGCGCTTGTTTCCAGAACATGCGGCGCGAAATAGCGAAGAAACGTTGGATTACGAAGACCGGGCGTTGGTGGAGCTCCTCACAGACTTCACCCGAGTGAGTGAAAGAAGCGTGTCCCCTCACTTTTGGCGAAGAAATATCGCAGTAATGGAAGCAACAATTGAACTTCTTTCGCGAACGAGCTCGGCCCTCAAATTGTTGGCTAAGGTCTACGGTTCGACGCTTGACGAAGTTTAGTAGCTTTAGCGGGTTTGCGCGTAAACCCCGCGGCAGTCATCGCCGCGTGAACAAGGCTTAAGTCCCGATTAACGGCCCAACAGGAAGTAATCACTTTCGGAAACTACGGCCTCTGCGTCGAAATCTCATCCGACCCTCTATTTGGCACCTGATCCCTCTAGACTCGTCGCCAAAACCGGTCCAAATCGGCTGCAACAGGTGTTTTTGGGGTGCGATACTCCAGCTTTCGACTCAAAAATCTCGGGTTTCGATCTACAAAGCTGCCCAGAGAGCGCCACATTATGGCTGATGGGTTTTCAGGCGACTTTCTGAGCGAGAGAAATAGCTTCGTTCTGAGCAAGAGAGGGATTTGCAAGAAAATCCTTTTTAAGTCAAATCTCTTGGCCAAACAGCTTTGTGTCTAAGAGCATCAAAGCATTTACGACGCCAGCATCCGGCTGGTCGCGTGCCTCACTGCGGGCCTGTTGCACCAGCTCGTTCAAGTGCTCGACGCCTGCGAACTTTGCGACCTGGAACGCTGCGGCGACTTGAATAGTCCAGTACTTATGAAAGATGAGCCTCTTTAGGAGCAGCCAGTCGCTTTGATCGCACAAGCTTGCGAGGGCCACATCCGTAAGCCGTTTAAACAGATAAAGATTTTCCACGTTCTCTACTGGAAGAGGTGGAGAGGTGCGTTCGTTTCCTGTGTAGTGCCAGAATTCATCGCTATCCGCAAGATTACAAAGCCAGGACTTCATCTCGATGCCTACAGCTTTTGTAATAGCAGCTGCCAAAATCGGGGTATTCCAGAACACAACTTTGTAGCCCTTTTGGCCGATTAGTTCCAATATCCAGCGGGCCGAGTTGCTGCCACCGATATTGAGCAATGCGATGATGATGTCGCGCATCTCGGGATTCAGCAGGCTTGCCGACAAAAACTGCTCTAGTGCTGGTCTATCTTCGACGGTAGCAGTGCGAAGTATTGCGGCTGCTGTTTCGGATGGGAGCCTGGCGTACTGTTGTAAGAGGAGCTCGACATTCAGATTGCCCCGATTGTAGGTGGCACCTAGGGCTCCCCGGCACACGCCATCATCAAGCTCGAATAGTTTAGTCAGCAGATCCCAGCGCCCCTTGGTTTGAGCCCAATGGGCCAAAGCATAGCCAGAAGTCTCCCGCTCTCTGGTCGATAATGTTGGCGACCTAAGTCTCTCGATCAGTTGATATGCGTCCGCCTCATCCCCATGCGCCCCCAAGCCACATATTGCTAATATCCTCGGACCGATTTTGCGTTTTCCGAGGTCACTCCAAAGATCGGATTTGGAAGCCGGTCTGATCTTGGTGATCAATATGCGACAAAGTAGCCGCGTGTCTGCAGGCCTTCGGGACTTCTGAAATCTCTCGATTAACACTGTATCCGATGGTTCGACCATTCCCTCGAGTTGCTCTACAGCGGCATTGCGGGTCTGCTCGGCTTTCTTGATGCGCAGTTTTAGCAGCAAATTCAAATCGTCTCTTGTTGAATAACTTCGAATGAATGTGGCCAATTCCGCCTGCAGCTTGTAATCCGAAAAAATGTTTGCCAGAAGGGACAAAGAGACGTGCTTACCGGAAGCTACTAGAAACCGACAAGCGTTTATTCTGGTGGAGTCTTCCCGTGATATCTCCTTTGGCGACGATACGTATTGTCCCGCCCAAGTCAGCGGAAGTTCCACAGGTAAAGTGCGCAGGAAATATCTGACTGGTCCATTCCCTGCTAGACTGCTTGCAAAAAGCAGCTCCACTTCTTCTTCTGTGAGGACTATTCTCTGACGGTGCGCGTACGCGCCCAAATGCTCTTTGTATGTTAATAGCTCGGCGTTCCTCGCATACACTCCCGCCTTAGCTGCAACTACGTCTCTAAAGAGACGTGCTTCGTAATCCTCAGGCGCTATCAGGTCCTCAATCACCCTTTGTGCCAAAAAGTCGTGAACAATCTCCCAGCGGCCTCCGCTTATGGCGTGGACCAAGCGGAGGTTTAGGAGATCGGCCAAGCAAGCCTCGACACCCGGAAGCGGAACGCTTGTGTCCCTTGAGATTTCCTCGCTTGTCTTCCGAAAACGCCTGAGATGTCCAGCCAGAGAAATCATTACTGCCTGAGATTCTTTGCTTCGAGGTCCGAGCAAACGCAATTCATTCAACAAGTACCGTCCAATTATCTGGCGAGCTTTGCCCAGTGAGTGATATTCAGACCTGCTCAAAGCAGTGCCTGATTCTTCGGCGGCTTTTGCACATGTCTCTGCGACCATTTGCAAGAAAGGTGGATAAATCTCGACCCCAAGACTACGAATACTTTCGGCTTCTGTGTCGTAGACGATTTCGTCCACGAAATCAATTGCGGGGCCAGCTATGTCCATGAGCACATTTCGGGCGGCCTCCCGGCCGAGCGGCCCCAGGTAGTAGCGTGGCAGACCGGAGGCAGATCCTGAAACAATTTGCCAATAGTGCCCGACTCTCGGTTCCGCGTCGCCCCGATAACACAAAAGAAGATGAAGATTTGCAGGCGGCGAAGTGTATATCTGAGTCAGGGCGCTCAAGAGATTAGAGGCTCTTGGAGTATCCAAGTGCGGAATAATGTCTTCTAGTTGGTCCACCACAACGAGAAGTTTTTTATTGCCGTGAGCCTCCGAGACAAGACTGAGAATCGTATGTATGGTCTGGTCCGGGGGAGGCCCTTCCATAAGTTGATGCCACACGGCTACTGGAATACTTTCGTCGGGCGAGTCTAACGGCCTGCATGAGGCGACCAGCCAATCCATCTTGCGCAACGCTGGGAAAACTCCCGCTTGGACCAATGAGGTCTTGCCAATGCCGGAGTCGCCTATAAGAAGTGCCTCCGAATTCTTCTCGACAAGTTCACAAATTGAAGCTATGTCGTCCTCTCTTCCTCGGAACCAACGGGCATCACGTTCAGTGTAATGCTCCATTCCCAGCGGCTGTGCTGGTCGACTTTCTGGCTTAGCGAAAACCTTGCGAATTCTAAGAGCTGTGCCGTGACCGATTCCAATTTTTCTAAGTACATCCCTGAGAACGTTGAGCGAAAGGTCTTCCGTGTTCTTGAAGAATGTAATTGTGTGTTTACTTTTCAGTTCGTCTTTCAGCGCGAGAAGCGCAGAGATGCGATCCGGGTCTCTGTCGATCTGGTCCACTCGCCAATCAGCCTTGGGATCAAGGAGGTAAACGAGAAGTCCCGAAAGATGGCCTTCGGCAAGCATCTTTCTAGCTTCAAGATATTCGAGTTCGGTGATCGATTTGCCCGTGCTCGGATCAATACTGCCGTAACGCTCCGCATACACTCCGATGAAGAGATCACTCCGGCGAACCTGCTCCAATGCGTAATCAAGTGGCAGGGTTTCATCGCTCCCAAACATTTCCATATGTACGAGGTCAGCAGGTACGACGGAAAGAAGTTTCAAGATTCTTTGGCGGGCCTCAGAGAGGTCCAACGATGTTGAACTCAGAAAAATGCGCAATAGCGAACTCCATTAGAATTTTCAAGGGATTGTATGTACTTGAGAGGTACAAGTCAAAACACTTAAATCTATGGTAGAGGTTCCGAGGTAATGTCGCAGTTCTTGAAAAAACAGCTCACGAACCGGGTGTTGTCCATGGTCACTCTTGTCCTGGTAAATGTTTCCCCCCGGTTTACGGGCAAACGAAATGTCTTCGGCTGCCGCACATCGCTCCTCGGCGAGGGATATTATCATCCGGTGGGCGTGTTTCGCGCCAGCCGCAGGAGAGTGGGCAGGATAGCCGAGGTTTTCGCCGGCTGGCTTAGGTGGAGAAGGGCTTGGGTGAATAGACTCAGAAATTTAGTGATGAGGCGTTGGAAGGTATAGGCGTCATTTCCAGAACTTGAGCCGCCGCTTCGGGACTCTCGGGGGATGGAAGCATTTCGATGGTTTGTCGTAATATGTCCGCCTGAATGACAACCGCCAGAGAAAGCGGATGCTCCAAATCAGGTGTGTCGAACTGTTGAGCAGAAACCAATCCAACGACGAATTGGGCGCGTCCGCCAAAGCCGACGGAACCACGGAACGGCGGCTGAGAGAAATACACCGGCCCGCCGCTATTGCCGCCTAATACGTGGAAATCGAATAGAAAAGTCTTGTAAGTCGCCGTTGGAACAAGTGGATACGACGCGATTGTGCCACCACGGAGAACTGGAAATCCTATGTCATTAGCGGCTATCCCATAAGGATAGCCGAGACAATTCAGTTCGGTGCCCGGCGTCATACGAAAATCAGTCAACATTTTGTCGTCAGCCAGCATAGATAAAGGAACGACTTGGTCGAAGGATGTAACAGGCATCTGCACGTAAGCCACGGCAACATCCGCGTTAGGGTTCTTAGTCCATAGTGGGGATTGGCCGCGGCGGATTGTTAGCCGGACTGGATAGCGTATCCAGTTTCCATTTGAATCTCGCTGCCGAAGCAGAATCTCAGCGTATTTGCCTTGGATATCGTCGAAGACGTGGTTGGCTGTAACGAGAACAATCTTCCACACATTTTCTTTATTCGGTATCGGTCTCCCGAGCAGAAACACCGTAGCCGAACTGACTCGGTTTCCAGCTGCTGGCCCCTTGATCAAGAAAGTTGATTGCATCAAAGCGACGTTGAGATCATCGCTCGGCTTCTCCTGTGAACGTGCGCCGCAAACACAAATGCACAGAAAGATGACAAGTAAAATAGCCCACCGGAATTGTTTCACCCTCATCAGGGCTGTTAGTTCACCCGTTGGAATATTTCCCTTCATTCGCCTCGCGATTATAAACTCAATAATAGTACCACGACGGGTTCTTGGAGAGCTTAAGAGCGGGCGTCGATAACCAGATCGCTCGCACCTGCCGGCCAAGGCCCAATAAGTCCTCGACGTGGAATTTGGCCCAGCACCGCTCGCAACCCAGCAAATCGGATCGATCCCGCGCACCGCCACGTAGATTCTATGATTACATTGAAACAATAAATAAAAGAGAGAGGAGAAGTAGTAATAACATTAATAGGGGAAATTAATTTAGGAAAATGGATTAGGGAAAGTCTTATTCCCAATATCTGCGCCAATCGCCGCACAGCAGGAATTTCGATTACGATCTTGTTTCTTCCCATCCCCGAACTGATCGTCGGCCCTAGCGGCTGCCAGAAGGCATGACGTCGGTGCTAGGGCCACGGTCCGACACCCGATTTGGGCTTTAATCCATTTTCAATCCCAGTGCCGGCACAGAGCGGGCGTACTAAAGGATCAGTCCGGATGATTAGTCTGGAACAAATGCACAGATTCCATCTTGGGCGATTCTGTTCCTGTGTATGACGGCAAGTTAGAGACTTTGGCCGGAAAGAGATCAGTCCTTTCGGCTGGGACGGATACGGCTCGATGTTGATCCCAGCGATTAGGACTAGGGCTGCCACTGCCCTTGCGCATCGGCCATAGGCGATGATCCATTGACCGTGATCCGAAGGAGATCGTTCGTTACAGACAAGTCTAGTCGGCTTTACGTTGGAATTAGGGCACGGTCTGATCCGCGATTTGACGGTGATTCCAGTTTCATTCCCAGGTTCGGCACAAATTGCGGCTGCGAGAGATCAACGCAGGGATTATGTCTGCTCAGGGCCGCGCGGCCCTGAGCGATCAGTGAAGAGGGCTGTTTCTCCGTTCCAGAACCGTTCCAGCATCGCCTACGGCCACTACGCCTTGGCGATGACGCCAAGGCGATTCATAATCGCCGGGAACGAATACAACAAAGGTCGGGATACGGAAAAACACTTCATCGCGGTGAAGGAGAATTCTGCTTATTCGTTCCAGTTCCAGATCGGGCTAGCAGAGATTGCCCTGAACGAAGAAACAGAGTGGACTGGGCACGGAGAAACACTCGGACCGGGAACGTAGGGGCACGGTTTCTCTTTTCCAGCGTCCAGCAAACGCCTGCAGCCTACGCTCACCGCTGGAGCCTGGCGCGCTTTATTTCTTTCTCGTCGTGACGTTTCTTGTTCGCCCGGTGTTTGCGCATGTATTCCGTCCGCTTCTCCCGTCCGTGGGGAGATTTCAGGTAGATCTTCATCCGACATGACTGGCTGGAAAATCGCTGTTTTTTTCGTTTTGCGACGAACCAACGGTGGCAGTAAGGCCATTTACGAACGAGCGACAGCAAACCCGCACTTCCGAGCGACTGGATCGAAGCGAGCCGCGTGGCGAGTCTACTGGCCTTCGATAGAATTCGGGTGCGAGTATCCAAATAAAATTCCCAGCCCGAAACTGGATCGAAGTACGGCTGAATCGTGAATTTCGGTCGGTGAAACATGCGGCCGATTTCGTCGATCCGTTTGGCTTCCGGGGGAGAGAAGCCCTGTTTGCAAAGATTCGAAATCCCATCAAGTGGGGTGACGATGTCTCCGCGAAAATCAATTCGACGCACAACGTTCTCGACCTCGTTCATATTTTCCAACAATCCGCGAATCGAGTCCGCAACGGAATCCTTAGCGCGTGAATTCAAAAGGTGAACAAGGTTTTTTAGATCCAGGTCAGGCGAGTTGACGAGGGCGTTGAATCTTTCTCCGTACTGTAGCACACGCTTCTTGCTAATTCGCACACCACGTTTCTATACGGACGCGCACTTGTGCGCAAGGTATATTCCAGTCCGTTCCGGAGCGATCCGCGCGGGATTTTTTGAGAACGAGTAAACGGGAAACGGGATGCACACAGCCTCATTGCGTAGCGATAGGTCAATGCAGTGACGCGATGACGATGATGACGGGGGAAATCGGCAAACTAATTTATTTATTTTTCGGAGGTAGGTGTGAAGCAAGAAGTGAGAATGGCCGCAATGGACGCCGTACGAGCCCGCGCGCAGGAGCAGGGGCTCTTCTTTTTCCATGATCATTTCCAGGAACCCTGGTTGACCGTGCCGGTAGGCAACCATCGGGAATCTTGGTTGATTAAGAGCAGGGAGTTGTTTCTTTGGATCGCAAAAACGCTGCGTGACAATAATTTCCCGTACACGAAACCACTCGTAAAAGCCATTGTGGACGAATTCGAAATGGTGAGTTTAGTGGATGGTCCGATGCTGGATGTGTTTGTTCGGGTCGGGGCGAATGAGGAAGCCATCTACTTGGACTTAGCTGATGCGGAATGGCGCTGCGTTGAAATAACGAAGGCCGGCTGGCGGATTCTCAAGGGGGAGGCCGGCGTAAAGTTCCGCAGGTCGCCGGGAATGGCGGCCTTGCCGCTGCCTGTTCCCGGAGGCTCGTGCAAGGAGATTCTCAGGTTTCTGAATGTTAGGCCAGAGCACGAGATTTTATTTCTCAGTTGGCTTACCTTCTGTTTCCGACCGCAAGGACCTTATCCGATTCTTTCGATGAGCGGGCCACAGGGCGCTGGCAAATCGACGAGCGCGAAAACCCTCCGGGGCTTGATGGACCCCAATATTGCCAGGCTAGTGGGCGCTCCTCGCGACAAGCGATCACTCATCATGGCCGCCTCGAACAGCCGGTTGCTGTGCTTCGACAACATGTCCCAAATAACAGCAGAGATGTCTGATCTGTTCTGCACAATAGCAGTTGGCGGCGCACACACCGAGCGAAAATATTATCTGAACGACGGCACTATGGTGACGTTCGTCTTTCAAAACCCTATCTGCGTTAACGGCATATCAGAGTTGCCGGAACGGCCCGATTTGTTGGATCGCTGCCTCGTCGCAAACTTGCTAGGAATCGCAGATCAGGACCGCAGAACAGAAGAGGCATTTTGGCGCGAGTTTAATGCGGTGAGTCCGCGCCTGTTGGGAGCGGTGCTCGATGCGGTTGTCGAAGGGATGGAAAGATTGGATTCGGTCGTACTGCCGGAGGTTCCCCGCATGGCGGATTTTTGCAGGTGGGGCGTGGCTGTGGAGTCGAAGTTAGGCTACCCGCCGGGCAGTTTTCTGGCGGCATACCGGCGGAACTTGGCGGACGTGAATGCGGCGGCGCTCGAAAATTCGCCGGTGGCTTGGTCGTTCCATCATTTCCTTCGATCGATACCTGAGAGGTATTTCAAGGGGACTGCGCAGCAACTACTCCGCGACCTGAATGAGTATCTCGCCTTGCATGATGACCGCGGATCCGGAAAGCCGCTTCCCCTACAGCATCCGAAGTGGCCGAAAAGCGCCTCCGCGTTGTCCGGTGAGATCGCGCGAGTTCAGCCTAACTTGGGCAAGCTCGGGATCGCGGTATCCAGGGGCCGGACAAAAGCGCGCCGGTGGGTCGAGTTGAGGGCCGCAACAGATGCGGTGCCGATGACAGCGGCGCCAAATGATGACGCGCAGTCCACAAGGACCGTCACCCACAACCCCAAGAAAAAGCAGAGCGGCAGGAAGGGGTGACGGCGACGACGCCAAGAGATCCTAATGGCCCTTCACGGTCCACACGAGGAAATTAGCACACTCGTTACTGGCGATGAAAAGTGGAAGCTTAGACAGTGAGCGGGAGGGACCGCCACCCGATGAAACTAAAGCCAAAAATGCTGGCTGCGAAAAAAATGCTCCGGCGGCGCTTTCATGGGGGCGTCAATCCAGGCCCGGAGTGTGCAGTGATCTTGGACCTGCTCCGATACACAATGAAGGAAAACCCGATCCCCGCTTTCATGGAGCTTCCGGGGTTCCAGAGTCTGCAGAATACGAAGATCAAGCGACCACCACTGGATGAATTTCAGGGGTATGGGCGCGCTCATTGGTTCAAGCGATACGGATCAGAAATGAAATTTTGCGTGGAATTAGAACCACGGGAACCTTATCTCGCGCCGTACAGCGTCTCTCTGTTCGCGGACGATAACACCGGGTTGTTGCCAGAGGAAGTCCTCGCACTTCGCGAGTTGATGCCCGGGGCAAAGCTCACGTTGGCAGAGGTCGCGATCGATTTTGTGTTGGCGGGAAAGGTGAATCGGGCTTTTGTGCGCCGGCATGGCGTGTTCGGAAAATCGCGGCGAGACATCTCGAATAGAAATCCACAGGTCGATCGGTGGGGCACGAAGAAGAGCGGCAAGTGTATCAAGTCGTATGAAAAATTCGGAAACGCCGCATATCGCGTGGAAGCTCGGATGCGCAGACGATTTATGGAACCAGCTGGAATTGTTGATGTGTATGACTTCCCTAAGTTCGGCGACCTGCTGCCGGGACACCATATTCTGTTCGCCCAGATCGATGAGAGCAAGTTAATCAGGGAATTATGGCGGACCAGAACTGCAACCGAAACGGTTCAAATTGTGAAGCAAGTGTTCGCGCTCAAGGGGGGCCTGACCGAGCAATTGGCGTATCTGCGGCAGCATGCTGGATTAAAGAACACTCGGAGACTACTCAGACCGCACCGCATTAATCGATCGATTTGGGACGCGTTTAACGCATGGGGAGCGCAATGGCCGACGAAACCGGTACGGCTCGGAAAGAAATAGCGATTACGAATCGGTTGTGGAATGCCTGGGAGGTGGCGGAGTTTCTCGGGCTTTCAGTTGGAACAATTTATCACCTCGTGAGTGAACGGCGCATCCCGTGCGTGAGGTTGTCGGCCCGCTGTGTGAGATTCCAAATGGATGCCATCTTGGCTTGGATCGATCAAAAATCCGAAAAGGGTGACAGGCCCTGAGCACAACCGAGGGAAAGATTTCATTCGCGAATGCTTTTCCAGGACATTCAAGACCGAAACATAGGAGAGGCTGTGGACGACGAGAATAAACTGAATTTTCACGGCTTCATCGAGAAGCTGTTCGAAGACCAGGGGTTCGGCTGGTACGCAATCCTTTGCTTCGACTCTCGGAGGATGCGGGCTTCAAGCGCTGCATATCTCGAGGTGGAAACAGCCATGGACGAATTTGATCCCAAGCGACGGATTTGGGATCGCCTTCCCAAAACGGCTTCGGATTGCTTCAAGCAATGGGTACGAAGATCCGGGATTGAAGAACACGATTACGTTTGTGTCCGGGAGGATCGGAAGGACGGGACGGTCCGCTTTTTCGTGTTCGTTAGTCTCTGGTGGCGATATGACGATTCCGTCTTATCTCTCTGGAAAAGCTTCTCTGGAGGCTGGGCGATGAAGAAGCCTCTTCCGGGAAATCCCAAAGGCATGGTCGGCAACAAGGTGATGCGGGAAGGGTGCACGCTCATCGTGCATCTGGGTGGAGGGATTCGAGAATATACCAGCGACGATTTTATTCCGTGGAAACCCAAAGACGAAAGCCAATTCTGATGGACACGTGGTCTTTGCAATCAAAAGTTGGCAGCTTGGCTCGGCATACCTTTTTTGGCAGTGGACCGAAACAGACAAAAGTAGCGCAAAGAAGCGACTTTCACAATTACCTGTAGTCATCCCTTGTGACACTGCAAGAGTTTGTTCTTTGGAACGGCTGGTCCTTCATCCAGTGCAGGCTATACCCTCCGTGAAATGAAGGGTTTTCTAAAACGGAGGCAGCGATGAAAAAACAGAAACGGGTCGCGATTTATACGAGAGTTAGCACCCAGGACCAATCGACGAAGGCCCAGGAATACGAACTACAACAATTCGCAAAGAACCGCGGATGGAATGTGACACGGGTTTATGCGGATAAAAAGTCTGGGGCGACCAACTCGCGCCCGGCGCTGGACGAGTTGATGGCGGGTTGTCGGAAACGCAAGGTGGACACAGTTCTGGTCTGGAAGTTTGACCGGTTCGCGAGAAGTTTGCGACACCTCGTTACCGCACTTGAAGAATTCAAACGCCTTGGCATTGATTTTGTCAGCGCAACCGAGGGGGTCGACACGACGGTCCCGAGTGGCGAACTAGTCTTTCAAATCTTTGGCGCGATCGCCCAGTTTGAACGAGCGTTAATCAGTGAACGCGTGAAAGCGGGGCTGGCGGAAGCAGTTCGGAATGGCAAGAAGGTTGGCCGACCGGCGATAAAGACGCTCAGTGCGGCAGAGATTCGGAAAATCAGGGCGGCACGACGAAGGGGAGTAACGCTGAAAAAATTGTCCAATCAGTATGGCGCATCCATGTGGGCCGTGTATCAGGCTGGACGCAAGTGAGGTTTTCCGACATTTTGAAAGCCGAAGGTTTCTACAGGAATCGAGATACGTTCAAAACGGTCGATTTTAAAGGGTTTTGGGAGGGTGATTTTTGTCCCGTTTTCAAAAACACCGAAAAACCGTAGTGCAACCGTTATACGAGGTTTTCCCGATGGCCCCTTGTTGCACGGTTGAAACCCGAATTTGGACGGCCACGCACCTTGCAAATCGGTCTGACGGGTGAATAGGCAGGTTGTCCCAGGAACCTCGAACTTCTGAACCGGCAAGTTGAAAGGCGATAATGCAGGGACTTTACAAAAGGACTTGGAAAGATAAACGCGGGAAGCGGCACACCAGCAAAGTTTGGTGGATGGGCTTCATGGCGCCCGGCGTGGGGCAGCGTTGTGAATCTACAGGAACGACCAACAAACGCCTGGCCCGTAAGATCCTGGACATGCGGCGCGCGGAGATTGTTGAAGGCCGGTACGTCAAGCTCGTTAAATCCCAGGCTCCGAGTCTCAAGGATTTCTGCCGGCAATACATCGAATCGCGTAAGGATCTCTCCCCGAATACACGCAAGCGTTACGAATGTTCGGAAAGGAACCTCGTGAAATTCTTTGGAGATTCCCTCCTGTCAGACATCACGGAGACCCGCATTGATAGCTACAAACAATCACAGCTTGGGGCCGGAGTACACGCAGCGGGTGTGAACAGGAATCTCAGTTTGTTGCGGTTGGTTTTGAAAAAAGCACGAAGAGAGCGATACATTGCCCAAAATCCGTTGAACGATTCGGAACTGTTCATGAACGAAAGGAAGGAGCGGCTACAGGCGAAACCATTTTCACTGGAGGAGGAACAGAAGCTGCTGGCTGTGGCGAAAGGATACCTCAGGCCGCTGATCGTTTTACTGTTGGACACGGGGCTGAGGGTAGGCAAAGAGGCTCTGCCACTTCGTTGGGCCGACCTCGATTTGTTAAATGGGGTTGTTTATGTGCGGCAGTCCAAAACGCAGGCTGGAATCCGTTCCCTTCCGATGACTGCTCGACTGAAGGCTGAGCTTGCTCGATGGAAGCAGCTAATGGGAAAGCAATCGGACTTTGTGTTCGCTTATCCTCTAGACCAGTCGAAGCACCTGCTGCAAGTCCCCAAAACTTGGGCGCGAGCACTCAAAGATGCGAAGGTAGAACCAAGACGGATTTATGACCTACGGAGCACTTTTGCGACGAGGTTAAATGCTGCTGGAGTACCGCAGGTTTTTATAGATCAGTTGATGGGACACTCGGGTGGATTAGCACAAACGTATTCCAAAGCGATCGATGAATACCGACGTGCAGCAATCGATAAACTGGAAGCATTTATCCTTTCAAAGACTGCGGACGTAAATATGCCCGCACTTTCCCAGAAGTGGGTCAACTAGCGGTCCGGATATTCCTCAGCCACGCATAGTCCGCAGCGCGTCAATTCGTGGTTTGTATTTGCCGTAGCTTGCTAGAGTAAGTTGATAGCAACTCGTCTTCTGATAATCCTGCAACGAATCTTCAGCGATGAGCATTGCAAGGCGTTCACGGAGAGATTCGTATTCCTGTACCGATGACGAGCTGAACGTTCTGAATTTCCTGTCGCCGGCTTCGGACTCGTCGGCGAGCCCGGGAGAAATTTCATCCAATATTTCGGTTTGCATCTGAATTGTTCTTTCGTCGGGCTCTGGAATGTCTGGAGTGGTGGGGCTGGGGAGAGTCGAACTCCCGACCTACAGTTTAGGAAACTGCCGCTCTATCCATCTGAGCTACAGCCCCGTTCCTGAAAGAGTTTATCGCGAATTAAGCGGGTCGGCCAGTCTATGAAAGCTCCCCCAGAAGTTGGATGAGCGCTCAAATCAGGAATGGAGCACTGGTTCTGTGGCAGATTTGTACAGAAAAGTACTACAGTTTTACTACAATGGTCTCTTTGAAGGAGGACCGCAGCTTGAGCGATCAGGCTTAAACCCTTGTGAAACAATGAGAAAGCTTAATCAGCTCGGACATCCTACAAGATCGACGAGAGGTTTAGGAAACCGCCGCTCTATCCATCTGAGCTACAGCCCCTTGTCAAAATTGTATACTGAATTCGGGCGAAGTCTCTATATTACCCTGCTTTTCAGAGAGAGCGATGGGTACACCCCCGTTGAGCCCTGCAAAATAAAAACGAGTGGCCTTGCTTTTTCCGCCGAATCAGCAGGAAATCGGCCGAACAGGCAAATGCACCTGAAACGTGGTAAAACATTAAGGCAAAATATCCGATAGATCCGGGTGGAAACGGCTGTCACACTTGCCGGACTCGTATCATACTTTCTTCTTTTAGGGCGGATCAGATTATGGCCATCGCAACGATTAATCCCGCAACGGGACAAACCATCAAGAATTTCGAGGCGCTCACGGATTCGCAGGTCGACCAGAAGATCCAGCGGGCAGCAGAAGCATTTCCGGCATTTCGTAAATTATCCTTTGCCGATCGCGGAAAAATGATGCTCCGCGCCGCAGAAATTCTCGAGAGTGAAAAAGATTCCCTCGCCCATCTCATGACGCTGGAAATGGGCAAAACCCTTCGTTCCGCGGTGGACGAAGCCGTCAAATGCGCCTGGGTTTGCCGCTACTATGCCGAAAATGCGGAACGATTTCTCGCCGATGAAGTCGTCGAGACGCCGGCGAGCCGCAGTTTCATTCGCTACCAGCCCATGGGCGTGGTCCTCGTGATTATGCCGTGGAATTATCCGTTCTGGCAGGCATTCCGATTTATCGCTCCCGGACTCATGGCGGGCAACGTGGGCTTGCTGAAACACGCGTCGAACGTTCCCCAATGCGCGTTGAGGATAGAAGAACTTTTGCTGAAGGCGGGCGTCCCCGAAGGAGTTTTCCAGACCCTGCTCGTCGGCTCAGCAGGAGTGGACAGAATCCTCGCCGATCCTCGCATTGCTGCGGCAACATTGACGGGTAGCGAAGGAGCCGGAGTGAAGGTCGGGACCGGCGCGGCTCAGAGGATCAAGAAAGTCGTGCTGGAACTGGGCGGCAGCGATCCCTTTATCGTCATGCCCAGCGCAAATCTGGACGACGCAGTCGCTGTCGGCATCAAGGCTCGCGTGGCCAATAACGGGCAATCGTGCATCGCGGCCAAGCGCTTTATCGTTCACGAACAGATCGCGGACAAGTTTCAGCGCGCCTTCGTGGCCCAGATGGAAAAATTGACGGTGGGCGATCCGTTCGATGCGAAAACGGATGTCGGTCCCTTGGCGAATGCGGAAGCGGTAACTTCGCTCGATGCCGATGTTCGCAGTTCCATCAAGGCCGGCGCGAAACTTCTGACCGGAGGCAAGCCCGCCGACCGCCCCGGAAGTTTCTATCTGCCCACCGTCTTGACGGATATTCCGAAAGATTCTCCCGCCTATAAGGAGGAGTTGTTCGGTCCAGTGGCCTCTATTTTCCGCGTGAAAAATATTGATGAAGCAATTCGCGTAGCCAATGACAGCCGGTTCGGCCTCGGAGCCAGCGCCTGGACGAACGATAAGAGCGAACAGGAACGGTTCATCAGCGAACTCGAAGCCGGCATGGTCTTCATCAATCAAATGGTGTTTTCCGACCCCAGGGTTCCGTTTGGCGGCGTGAAGCGTTCAGGAGTGGGCCGCGAGCTGAGTACCTACGGAATCCGCGAATTCACGAATGTAAAGACAGTCTGGGTGAAGTAACGAAAACTGCCGTAGGAGATCTGGGAAAATTACGTCTTGCCTTCATTCGCGCCGGATGGTATGGTGGTCTGACCATATGACCTTATTCTAAGTCCTCTATTTACTTGTGGACGATTGAAACGGGCTTTGGAGCATTGCCGGCTTAGGGGATCGCCTCTTGTATAAGGTCATTCAAACTTCGCGTCTTTACGAGCAAATCGTTCAACAAATTGAGGAATCGATCCTCAAAGGCAAATTGAGCGAAGGCAGCCAGCTTCCTGCGGAGCGCGACCTTGCCAAGCAATTCGGCGTCAGCAGAACCGCGGTTCGTGAAGCCATCAAGGCGCTTCAAGAAAAGGGGCTCGTCGACGCGTTTCCGGGCCGCGGAACGTTTGTCACGAATGGAACCTCTAATTCCATGCGCCGCTCCCTGGACCGGATTATCAAGAGCGGCGATCCAGACGGCTGGGCCTACTTGGTGGAAGTTCGGGAGATTCTGGAGCCGGAGATCGCGGCTTTAGCTGCGATCCGCGCCGACGATCAGGATCTCGCGGCAATGCAAGAGGCCCTTGATGTCATGGACAACGCGGGACGGGATTCCGATGCCTTTATCGAAGCGGATCTTGATTTTCACCTGGCGCTCGCTGAGGCGGCGGCGAACCCGATTGTTCTATCGTTGATCGATTCCATCGTTGGATTGCTCCGCGAACAACGCTTGCGGATTTTCCACATCGCAGGCGGCGCGGAGTGCGGACAGTATCACCACAAGCGCATTCTCGAAGCCATCCAGCGGCACGATCCTCAGGAGGCTCGTGCCGCAATGCAGGCCCATCTATCCCAAGTGCGCGAAGATTCAAGCAAAACTCAGGGCAATCAAACGTCGGGCGCCTAAGGGCGAATTTGAATTAGGAGACTTCAGCGAATGGCGAATCTCGGTTTCGTAGGACTTGGAGTAATGGGCGGTAACATGGTCGCCCGGCTTCTCGAGAAAGGGCACAAGGTTACCGGTTACAACCGCACGCGCTCCAAGGCAAAGTGGCTGATCGATCGCGGTATGAAGTGGGGCGATTCTCCGCGAGCCGTCACCGCCGCGGCGGATTTTACTTTTTCGATGGTCACCAATGCCTCCGCTATAAACTCCATCACAGAGGGACCTGACGGAATTCTGGCAGGGCTCGGCGCGGGCAAAATCCTGATCGACATGAGCACGGTGAGCCCCGGCGTCAGCCGCGCGCTTGCGGCGAAGGTTCGGGAGAAGGGCGCCGACATGATCGACTCGCCCGTCTCCGGCAGCGTGATTACGTTGCAAGAGGGAAAGTTGTCGGTGATGGTTGGCGGCCGACGCGAAACGTTTGACCGGGCCAAGCCCGTGCTCCAGGACGTCGGCCCCAAGGTTACTTACGTTGGAGACAACGGACAAGCACTGGCGATGAAGATTGCGACCAACTTGAGCCTCGCGGTGCAGATGTTGGCATTCTGCGAAGGCGTCTTGCTTGCCGAAAAGAGCGGGATCGCGCGCGAGACCGCCGTGGACGTGCTGACACACAGCGCTATTGCTTCGCCCATGGTTCAATACCGCGGCCCTTTTGTGTTAAAAATGCCTGACGAAGCTTGGTTCGACGTCAACATGATGCAAAAGGATATGCTGCTGGCGCTGGAAATGGGGCGGCATCTCGATGTTCCCCTGCCAACGACGGCTGTGACGAACGAATTTCTGACGGCGGCGCGCGGCATGGGCCTCGTGAAGCAGGATTTCGCGGTGATGTTCGAGGTTCTAGCTCGAATGTCGGGGATAGGCAAATGAAAACGGAAAGCAAGCAAGCGGTCGCCGGCGCGGGAGCAGGCGGCGAAATGTGGCTGCGGATGTATCGCGGCATGCAAATGATTCGCCTCTTCGAGGAGCAGGTGAACCAGTTGTATACGCGCGCGGTGATGCCGGGCCTCGCGCATCTGTACATCGGCGAGGAAGCGGTCGCGGTGGGAATTTGCGAGGCGCTGCATCGCGACGACTACATCACCAGCACGCATCGCGGCCACGGGCATTGCCTGGCCAAGGGCGCGTCGCCCGACCGGATGTTCGCCGAGCTGCTGGGGAAAGAAGCGGGATATTGCCGGGGCAAGGGCGGGTCGATGCACATCGCCGATCCTGCGAGCGGAAATCTGGGCGCGAACGCGATCGTCGGCGGAAGCGCCGGGATCGCCACCGGCGCGGCGTTTTCGGCCAAGCATCGCGGCACGAAGCAAGTGGCCGTCTGTTTTTTCGGAGAAGGGGCATTGGGTCAAGGCCTTCTCTACGAAGTGATGAATCTCGCGCGGCTTTGGAATTTGCCCGTGATTTACGTCTGCGAAAATAATATGTACAACGAATACACGCATTATTCGGAGACGACCTCGGGTGAGATCCTGGCGCGTCCGGCGGCGTTTGGTATTCCGGCGGAAAGCGTGGACGGACAGGATATCCGCGCGGTGAATGCTGTGGCGAGCCGCATGGTCGAGCAGGCGCGCGCGGGAAAAGGTCCCTCTTTTCTTTTGTGCAACACGTATCGATATCACGGCCACCATGTTGGCGACGTGAGCCGCGAATACTACCGCGCCAAGCAAGAGGAACAGCAATGGAGGGCCGAGCGCGATCCGATCCAGGTGTTGAGCAAATGGCTGCTGAGCGAAAAACTCGCGGCCCAACCAATGCTCGACGAAATTCAGGCGCAGGCGAAATCAGAAATCGACGCGGCGGTTGCCTTCGCTTTGCAGGCCCCGTATCCGGGCACGGATCAGGTTGGGGAGGATGTGTATGCCTGAAGTAGCCGTACGCGAATTGACGATGGCGGAAGCGGTGCGAGAGGCGCTGTCGGAAGAAATGCGCCGCGACCCGAGCGTGTTCATTATGGGGGAAGACGTCGCCGAAGCGGGAACCCCGTTCAAAGTTCTGTCGGGAATGGTGGAAGAGTTCGGAAAATCGCGCGTTATCGACACTCCGATTTCGGAACCCGGGTTCACAGGCATCGGCGTGGGCGCGGCGATGACGGGGCTGCGTCCCGTCGTGGACATCATGTTCGGAGATTTCCTGACGCTCGTGATGGACCAACTGGTGAACCAGGCGGCGAAGGTGCACTATATGTCCGGAGGCGCGTGGAAAGTGCCGATGGTGCTGCGGACGACGCTTGGAGCTTCGCGCCGCTCGGCCGCGCAGCATTCGCAATCACTGCAGGCGTGGCTCAGCCACGTTCCAGGCCTGAAGGTTGTTTTGCCGTCGACGCCGTACGATGCCAAGGGATTGCTGAAGACGGCCATTCGCGACGATAATCCCGTCATCTTTTTTGAAGACAAAATGATGTTCCGGCTAAAAGGTCCCGTGCCGGTCGAGGATTACACGATTCCCTTCGGCGTGGCAGACGTCAAGCGCGAGGGCGAGGACATCACGATCGTGGCAACCAGCAGCATGGTGCAAGTGGCGCTGGGCGCCGCGACGCTGCTCGACGAAATCGGGATCAGCGCGGAGGTCGTCGATCCGCGGACGACGTGGCCGCTGGATGAAAAAACCTTGATCGAATCGGCGAAGAAAACTTCGCGGGCGATTGTGCTGGACGAAGGCTACGAGAGATACGGCGTAACCGCGGAGCTTGCTTCGGTGATCGCGACGGGCGCGTTCTACGATCTGGACGCCCCGGTGAAGCGCATCGGAGCGATGCACGTGCCAATTCCGTTTTCTCCGCCGCTCGAGGATGCTACGATCCCTACCGAGAAATCCGTCTTCGAAGCGGCCCGGGCGATGTGCAAGCGGTCGTAGTTTGATTTTAGTGGCACAGGCTTCAGCCTGTGTGCCTTTGTAGAAATACCAAAGCAAAAACCCACAGGCTGAAGCCTGTGCTACTTACGGCGGGGGGTGCACGATGGCATTACCAACATACGGAACAATGGCGGTGGATTGGGAACAGCGTGTGGATTTTGACCGCTTGCGGAGCGAGCGGCTGGCGCGGGCGAAAGCTCTTCTCGCGAAATCCTCGATGGGCGCGCTGCTGTGCTTTGACATGAACAATGTGCGCTACATTACCGCGACGCACATCGGCACGTGGGCGCAAGACAAGAATAGCCGCTTCACCCTGCTGCCGCAGAACGACGAGCCGATCATGTGGGATTTCGGTTCGGCGGCGAAACACCACCGGTTGCATTGTTCGTGGCTCGGCGAGCGTTCGCGAGCGGGAATTCCGCTGTTGCGCGGGGCCATGTCGCCCGAAATGGGGCGCGCGGAAGATGTCGCAAAAAAAATCCGCATCGAGCTGGAAAAGCGCGGCCTGCACAAGGAACCGCTCGGAGTCGACATCATCGAGCCGCCTATCCTTTTTGCGCTTCAGCACGAAGGAATCAAGGTGGTCGACGGGCAGCAGATCATGTCCGACGCCCGCGTGATCAAGACGCAGGATGAAATAACGTTGCTGAACATGTCGGCGATGATGGTGGACGCCGCGTACCACGACCTGTATTGCGCGATGAAGCCCGGCCTGCGCGAGAATGAGGCGGTCGGCCTGGTCAGTAAAGTTCTTTATGACCTGGGATCGGAATATGTCGAAGCGGTGAACGCGATTTCGGGCGAGCGCTGCAATCCACATCCGCACGTATTTTCGGATCGCATACTGCGTCCAGGCGACCCGGTGTACTACGACATCTTGCATTCCTACATGGGCTACCGCACGTGTTATTACCGCTGCTTCTCGATAGGGTACGCGTCGCGCGTGATGGTGGACGCCTACAAGCGCTGCCGCGATTATCTGGATGCGGCGATTTCGCTGATTCGTCCGGGCCGCACGACGGGGGAAATTGCCGCCGTATGGCCAAAGGCGACGGAGTTCGGTTTCCCGGACGAGGAAGCGGCTTTCGCGCTGCAATTCGGCCACGGGATTGGCCTGGCGATCTGGGAAAAGCCGGTGATCAGCCGCCTCGTGTCGCTCGAGCATTCACATGAAATCAAGCCGGGAATGGTGTTCGCGCTGGAAACGTTCTGGCCGGCGAGCGACGGCTGGAGCGCGGCGCGCATCGAGGAAGAAATCGTCGTGACCCCAACCGGGCACGAAGTCATCACGCGTTTCCCCGCGGAAAAACTTCTGGTTGCCGGCGCACCTTACGTAACCGTCGATGGCCCTCTTGAAACCACGCGCGAGCACGACGCACCGCCCAGCCGCGAGGTTGTGGAAATGGTCGAAGCCAGCGCCAGATCAGAAGGAATGAAAGTGTCCAAGTAGCGGCCTCTCGCGCCGTTCAAAAAAACATCATGGCCCACAGCATCGTTATGCCCGCGCTCGAGATGGCCCAGGAGACCGGCAAGCTTTTGTCCTGGCGAAAAAGGGAAGGCGACGCAATTGCCAAAGGCGAGCCGCTGTTGGACGTCGAAACCGATAAGGCCGTGGTTGAAATTGAGTCGCCGGCGGATGGAATTCTTGCGGGGGTCAAGGCGCACGCAGGAGACGTTGTACCGGTGGGCCAGACGATCGCCTGGATCGTGAACGCCGGCGAGAAACCTCCTGTCGAAGAAACTTCTTCTGCCTCGGGCCGGCGCATGGACGCCAAATCTGTTCCCGCCGCCGCGGCTACGTCGAATACTCCCGCTGCACTACCGACCGCACCTGCATCGAGCGCCAGGGTTTCTCCCAAGGCACGGCGTCTCGCGCGCGAACATGGGGTTGAGCTCTCTCGCGTGCGCGGGACTGGCAGCGAAGGCGAAATCCTGGCCGAGGACATTCTTGCGTTCGTTGCGACGCGAAGCACGCAGACAGCCGCGCCTAGTGTGGCCCAAACCCCGCAGGCTGAAGCCCGCGCCACGCAAACCCTGACCCAGGTGGCTCGGCTGATGGCCGAGCGGACGACGCAGAGCTGGACGACGGCGCCGCATTTCTTCGTGAGCCGGGAAATCGACGCGGGGGCGTTGCTCTCCGCGCGCGAAAAATTCGGACCGGCCATCGAGAAAGAGCGGGGCGTGCGGCTCAGTCACACCGACTTGCTCGTCGCGGCGGTAGCGCGCGCGCTGGAAAAACATCCGCTCGTGAATGCGAGTTGGACGGGTGACGGAATTCGCCTGCATCCGGAAGTCAACGTCGGCATCGCCATGGCGGTCGACGACGGCGTCGTGGCGCCGGCGATCCCCGGCGCAAACACGAAAAAACTGGGCGAGATCGCCGCGATGCGACGGGACCTTGCCGAACGGGCCCGCGCCGGCAAATTGCGCCCTGCGGACATCACAGGCGCAACTTTCACGATCAGCAATCTAGGCATGTACCAGGTGGACGCGTTTACCGCGATCATCGTCGCGCCGCAAGCCGCAATCCTCGCCGTGGGCCGCATGTCCGATCGCGTCGTGCCTGTCGATGGAAAACCGGGAATTCGTCCCATGATGACGCTCACGCTCTCCTGCGACCATCGCGTCTTTGACGGTGCGCGGGCCGCCCTCTTCTTGAACGACCTCGCCGCAGCCATTGTTGAACCGGAAAAGCTCCTGTAGTGATAGACTCCCAGAACCCGGGCAGACCCAATACCTGAAGCACATTGGTTTGAGGCGCAGTACGGCCTCCGAGAGGCGCTCGACTCAAGGAGAATCAAAGATGAGCGATACGCTTGCAACAGATCCAAGGGAATTCCTCCCGGAACCTACACCGGCCCCAAAAAAGAAGCCGTTCTATCTGACGCTTTGGGGGCAAGTGCTGATCGGAGTAGTCCTCGCGATTATTTACGGCTACTTCAAACCGGCATCCGCGATAAAGATGAAGCCGCTCGGCGACGGTTTTATCCGCCTGATCACCATGGTGATCACGCTGATTATTTTCTGCACCGTCGTGACGGGTATCGCCGGCATGGAGAATTTGAAGAAAGTCGGCAGGATCGGCGGGAAGGCCCTGCTGTACTTTGAGATCGTTTCCACGCTGGCGCTTTTCACCGGGATGATCGTCGGCAACGTGTTGCACCCGGGCTCAAGCTTCAACGTGAACCCCGCGACGCTGGACGCCAAGTCCGTGGCGGATTATGCCGGCGCAGCGAAACAGCAAACCGTGACCGACTTCCTGATGAATATCATCCCGACGACCACGGTGGACGCGTTTGCCAAGGGAAACATTTTGCAGGTACTTTTGGTCGCGATCCTTTTCGGCTTCGCGTTGTCGCTGGTAGGCCCCAAGTGTAAGCCGGTTGTGGAGCTGTTCGAAGCCTTGACCCATGCGGTGTTCGGCGTGATCAATATTTTGATGAAGCTGGCTCCCATTGGCGCATTTGGTGCGATGGCGTTTACCGTGGGCCGGTACGGGATCGCGTCGCTTGGTCCGCTGGGATACCTAATCTTTGTGTTTTGGGCCACGAGTTTATTATTTGTGCTGGTTATTTTCGGCCTGATGGGCTGGGCTGCGGGATTCAACATCTTCAAATTTCTTTATTACATCCTGGATGAGATCATCGTGGTGCTCGCCACCAGTTCGTCGGACCCCGCTCTGCCCACGCTCATGGCCAAAATGGAAAAGCTGGGTTGCTCGAAATCGCTGGTCGGCCTGGTCGTGCCCACGGGCTACACGTTCAACACCGATGGCAGCAGCCTGTACATGACCATGGCGGCATTGTTCGTCGCTCAGGCGACGAACATTCACTTGACGTTCGGCCAGCAACTGACGATTTTCGCCGTGGCCGTGCTCACTTCCAAGGGAGCGAGCGGCGTGACCGGAGCGGCGTTCATCGCCCTCGTCGCCACGCTGATGGTAATTCCCACGATTCCCGTCGCCGGCATGGCACTGCTCCTCGGCATCGACCGCTTTATGAGCATGGCTCGCGCGGTGGTGAACATGATTGGAAACGGCGTCGCCACGGTGGTGGTGGCCCGTTGGGAGCACGAACTCGACAAGGCTACTCTGCAGAAAAATATGGCCTGAGGTTCTTCGTAGCGCCGGCGTCTCGCTTGTCCCGATGCAAGAGGGACCGGCATCTTTACGGTGCGCAGAGTTCAGAAAAATTGCCGGCGGGGCGCCGGCGCTACGTACATCACTTTATTTTAGCTAGCGCCAGGCGATAGTAGGAAAGATCGTAGTATTTTTCCGCCGCGGGCGCTGCGCCGTTCCCTCCCGCCTCGATCTCCGCACGCAGTTGCAAAGTTTTCTTGAAACCTTCGACATCAAACGCCGCGTCCTTCGCGTACCCGCCGTTCTGTACCATAGCCGCGTACCAGTCGCCGGCGGTGGCCTCGGACAAATTCGATTCCTTCATGACGAGATCGACAACTTGCTGCCGGTTGGCGGGCGCCATTAGGATGCGCTGCCCTTCCACGTATGCGGCAAGATATCGCACCAGCAGATCGGAATTGCCCCGCGTCCAGGCACGCAATGCGAACGTGCCACGATCGAGATCCCACCCCAGCAGCTTGCGCATCGAACCCAGGCTGACCATCCCGCCTTGCTTGGCGAGAATCGAGAAAGGAGGATTCATGACCGCGGCTGCGTATTCCTTATTGTCGCGCATGGCTTGCAAGCGGAACGGCGTTGAGCCGACAGGCCTCAGTTGATATTCCTTTTCCGGGTGCATCCCGTTATTGAGGAGGACTTTTTTTAGTTCCAGCGCGTACGCCGTGTTCGTCGCATCAACCAGAAGCGTGTGGCCGCGCAAATCCGCGATCGACTTGGTCCCCGGCTGCGCCATGATTTCGTTCTCGGAGCTTTCCGCTCCCATCACGATGACCACATCCACTCCCGCGGAATCCACCATGGCGACATCGTTGTCCACCGCCAGGAATGCGACATCGCCCTTTCCCGCGGCCAGATCGCTTCGCAAAGATTCTGAAGAGGGGCGCACCAAATATTCCGCTTCGATCCCGTACTTGGCGAGAATGCCGCGCGATTCCGCAATCATCACCGAAAGAGGCCGCGCCAGGCAAAGGATCCGAATCTTCTGCGGCGCCGGCTGCTGCGCAAAAGAAGAAATGCAGATTGCAAACACTGAAATAACCGCCAAGCAGCAGCGCGCGAGCGCAGCAGCGTTTGAGCGGACCCACTTCGACCACGAACGTACACTCATGGTTTGAGTTTCTCCATAGCCTTCACTGGTAGACTCGGATTTCCTGGTGCCCGGGGCGGGAGTCGAAC
>DATNIO010000040.1:0-11210 GCA_035604385.1 Verrucomicrobiia bacterium
CCGGAAAGTTCCTTGGGATAAGCGTTCTCGAATCCATCGAGGCCCACCGCGTCCAGAATGCGGAGCGCGCGCTCGTGGCGCTCGACGGGCGGCACGCCCCGCGCTTCGAGCGGCGCCTCGACATTTTGCAGAACCGTCAGCCATGGAAACAGCGCAAAACTTTGAAATACGATCCCGACGTTGGGCGGCTCGTCACCGAGCTTGCGCCCGTGCCAGAGCACTTCCCCCGCCGAGGGACGCGAAAGCCCCGTCAGCATCCGCAGCAGCGTCGATTTGCCGCAGCCCGATGGCCCTAGCAACGCCAGAATTTTCCCCGGCATGATCTTGATGTTCGTCGGGGAAACAACTTCGATGCGCCCGCCGTCCGGCTGCGCGTAAAATTTTTCAAGCTCGCGCCCTTCGAGAATCGGCTCGTTGTTTTCGGCGCCGGGAAACTCCGCTGCTATTGGACTGTTGTTGGTTTGCGACACGGCCGCATTATGAACGATTCAGATGGAATTTCTCAGCAGTAATGCTGGGGAGTTGTGGCTTTTAGTAGCACAGGCTTCAGCCTGTGGGTTTCCATTAGATCTTGGCAAGCGCGCGCCGCCCGGGCAAGCGAACGAAACCCCACAGGCTGAAGCCTGTGCTACTAAAATCTTTCAGGCGGGATTGCGGTCAACCGCGGGATGCCGCACGTCGCTTCCCGCGACCATGTAGATCACATCCTCGGCGACGTTCGTGGCGTGGTCGGCGATGCGCTCGAGATTCTTGGCCACCAGGATCAGCTCAAACGCGGGAAAAACGACGGAAGAGTCGCCCATCATGTAGCTGAGCAGCTCGCGGAAAATCTGGTCGCGGAGCTGGTCCACCAGGTCGTCGCGAGCGAGGACCGAACGGGCCAGTTCGATATCGCGGCGCACGAGCGAATCGAGACTGTCGCGCATCATTTTTTCTGCCAGCTCGCCCATCCGAGGCAGATCCACATAGGGCTTCACGCGCGGGTGGCGCACGATGCGCGTCGCGGATTGCGCGATGTTCACCGCCTGGTCGCCGATTCTTTCCAGATCGTTGTTGATGCGGGCGATCGCCAGAACGAAGCGGAGGTCGGCGGCCATGAGTTGTTGCAAGGCGAGCAATTGCACGACGCGGTCATCGATTTCTATCTGTAGCTCGTTGATGGCGTTTTCTTCCCTGAGCACGGTCCCCGCGAGCTTTTCGTCCGCATCGAGCACCGAATGAACCGCCTGATGCACGGCTCGCTCGGCCAAGCTGCCCATCCACAGCAGCCGTTCTTTCAGCTCTTCCAAATCGCGTTCGAAATGGCGTTCCATTCTCTACGTTCCTCTCTCTAGCACAGCCTGCACGGTACAGGAAGTTTCACCGAGCCTCATCCGAAGCGCCCGGTGATGTACGCCTCGGTGCGGGGATCCGAAGGCGTGGTAAACATATGGCCCGTCGGTGAAAACTCGATCAGGTCGCCATTCAGCATGAAAGCGGTCGAATCGCTGACGCGCGCCGCCTGCTGCATGTTGTGGGTGACGATCACCAGGGTGCAACTCGGTTTCAATTCGAACAGAAGTTCCTCGATTTTGGCGGTGTTCACAGGATCGAGCGCGGAACACGGCTCGTCCAGCAAAAGTACCTCGGGATCGACTGCCAGGGCCCTGGCGATGCACAAACGCTGCTGCTGGCCACCGGAGAGCGCGTAGGCGGACTTGTGCAGCTTGTCCTTCACTTCGTCCCACAAAGCGGCGCGCCGCAAACTCTTCTCCACGGCGTCGTCCAGGCGTCCTTTATGGCCGTTGATCCGCAAGCCGTAGGCCACGTTCTCGTAGATGGACTTGGGAAATGGATTGGGCTTCTGGAAGACCATCCCTACCATGCGGCGCAACTTCGTGACATCCAGGGTAAGTATATTCACGCCATCCAGGGCAATCTCCCCTTCCAGGCGCGTATGGCGTAGCGTTTCGTGCATACGGTTCAGCGTTCGCAACAGGGTGGATTTGCCGCAGCCCGAGGGTCCGATCATGGCCGTTACTTTGTTGGTGGCCACGTCCATCGACACATTGTGCAGGGCGTGGTTCTTGCCATAGAAGAAATTGAGTTTCGTGACTTTCATTCGCAGCGTATTGGCGCCTGATGTGGTCATAGCAGGAGTGTGAGCGGAAGTTTTATCCGTGGAGGACGCCGCGGCAGCCCCCGAATTTGCCATGAGTGGGAAGGCGGAACTCATCGTCAAGTCCTCTCATATGCGGTACCACGCGTCAAAAACGCGCGAACCAAGATGTTCGTTATGAGTACCAATCCAAGCAGCACGAGTCCCGCCGCCCACGCCTGCCGGTGCCAGTCTTCGTAAGGACCGGTCGCGTAGGTATATATCACAACCGGAAGCGACGACGTCGGCTGATTCCAGCCGGGGCTCCAAAAGCGGTTGCCGAACGCGGTAAACAGCAGCGGCGCCGTCTCTCCTGCGACGCGCGCCAGAGCCAACAGGACGCCTGTCAATATTCCGCGCGAAGCGGCCGGTAGCACGACCGTGGCGATCATCCGCCATTTGTTCGCGCCCAGCGCAAAGGAGCCTTCGCGCAGCGAGCGCGGCACATCACGCAAAAAACTCTCGGTGTTGCGCAACACCGTGGGAATCACCATGATTGCCAATGCGATTCCGCCGGCCAGGGTCGAGAAGTGATGCATCGGCATCACCACGAGGGCGTAAGCGAAAATGCCGATCACGATCGACGGAGCACCGTTCAGCAAATCCGCCGTATACCGCACCAGGAACGGCACCGTCCGCCCGCCAAATTCCGCCAGATACACGCCGCCCAAAAGCCCGATGGGCACGCCGAACAATGAAGCGAGCAGCAAGAGTTTCATGCTGCCCACGATGGCATTGGCCATGCCTCCGCCTACTTCGCCTACTGGAGCTGGCAAATGAGTGAAAAAACCCCAAGATAAATCTTTTCCGCCGTTCCACACCAGATAGCCAAGGATAAAGAACAAAGTCGAAACGGTGAGCAACGCGCACAGCCCCGTGAGCGAAAGCATGAACACATTGAGCGATTTTCTCCACGCCAGCCGGAAGCTCATGTGGGGAGCACCCCGCTGCCGCGCGCGGTCGTCACCAGGATCAAGAGACGCGCGAGCCCGTTCAAGACAAACGTCAGCAGGAACAGCACCAGCCCGAGTTCAATCAGGGCGCTCAAGTACAAATTGCCGGTGGCCTCGGAAAATTCATTGGCCAGCACCGCCGCAATCGAATATCCCGGCGAAAACAGGGATGCCGCAATCTTCGGATTGTTGCCGATCACCATCGTGACGGCCATCGTTTCGCCCAGCGCGCGGGCAAGCGCGAGGAACACCGAGCCGAATATGCCGATCCGAGCACCCGGCACCACCACTTTCCAGGTGGACTCCCATTTGGTTGCGCCGAGCGCCAGCGCAGCCTCGCGCTGGTCGCGGGGTATGGAAAGGAGAACCTCGCGTGAGACCGAGAGCACAAACGGCACGATCATAATGGAGAGAACTATTCCCGCCGTCAGAAAGCCGATCCCGTATGACGGCCCCTGGAACAGAGGCAAAAATCCCAGCGTCTTTTTCAGCGCCGGCTGAATAGTGGTTCGCATAATCGGCACCAGCAGGAACACGCCCAGCAAGCCGTAGATCACGCTCGGAACCGCCGCGAGCAAGTCGCTGACAAACGTCAGGGAAGAGGAAAGCTTTGGAGGAGCAAGCTCAGCTAGAAATATGGCTGCCCCCACACCCAGAGGAACCGCGATTATCAACGCGACCGCCGATGTCACGATCGTGCCATAGATAAAAGTCAGCGCGCCGAAATCGCCGACGACCGGATCCCAGGTCTTGGTAACGAAAAAGCTCCATCCGAACTTCGAGCGCGCTTCCGCCGAAAGAACCCAAAGCTGATACACCAGAAGGACCGTAATCAGGAGAAGCGTTCCCGCCGCAATCAGCGTGATGAGATGCGCAATTTCATCCGCGCCGGCCCAGCGACGCGACAACGTCCGCGAATTCCCAGGTATATCCGCCGGCGTTGCCGCGTTCGGTGTGGTGGCCATTTCGATCTGTTCGCCTTCCTAGCCAAAACAATTACTGAATCTGCGCGATCGCTTTTATTTCCTTGGTGACGACTTCCTTCGGCAGTTTCGCGTACGCCAGCCCTTCGCAATATTGCTGTCCATCCGTCATCATCCACTTCAGGAAGTCCTTCACGGCATCGCGCTTGGCGGTATCGCTGAACTTCGAGGGAATCAGCAGCCACGTAAAGCTCGAAATAGGATAGGCGGCCTTGTTGCCCTCCGGGTTTGTGATCGAAACGCGGAAATCATCCGGCATGGTTTTCGCCGCAGCTGCGGCCGCGGCTGATACGCTCGCCAAGTCCGCCTTCACAAATGCGCCCGAGGAATTCTTCACGCGCCCGTAAGCGATCTTGTTCTGGACGGCGTAAATCAACTCGATGTAACCAATAGAATCCGGCGTCTGCTGGATGAGCCCCGCCACGCCTTCGTTGCCCTTGCCGCCCAAACCCACAGGCCAGTTCACGGATGTCGCTTTGCCGACCTTCTGCTGCCATTCGGGGCTGATCTTCGACAGATAATCAGTCCAGATATAGGTCGTGCCACTGCCATCGGATCGGTGCACGACCACGATGTCATCAGAAGGTAGTTTTACGCCGGGGTTCGCCGACGTGATGGCCGGATCGTTCCATTTCGTGATCTTGCCAAGGAAAATTCCTCCGAGCGCCTCGGGAGTGAAATTCAGCTCCGCAGTTACACCCGCCAGATTATAGCTCGGCACGTCCGCGCCCAAGACGGTTGGGAAATGCAGAATCGGCACGCTGGCTTGCTTGAGTTGGTCGTCATTCATCGGCCCGTCGGTTGCGCCGAAATCCACGGTCTTATCGAGCAGCTGGCGAATACCGCCTCCCGAACCGATCGACTGGTAGTTAATCTGCACGCTCGGATGAGCTTGATGATAAATGTCGAACCACTTGGAATACATCGGGTAGGGAAACGTCGCACCGGCGGCGTTCAACAAGACTTGCCCTTCGGCAGCGGCAAACGTAGCAACCGCCAGCAGAACTGCAAGCACAGCCAGCACTTTTACGATTCTCATATTTTCTCCTGGAATTTCAGCACTCGATTCTGATCTTGAATTGTTACAGCAGTGTTACAAGCGAGTGAGCCCGGCATAAAATCGTCGAATCCTTATAACTGCCCTATTTTGTGGCGCCTGCAAAGAAAGGGGAGATGGGCCGGCGCCAGGGGAGCGCCGGCCCGGGGTGGGGTTGCAACACGAAGATCGCTGTTCTGCACAAAAATTGTGCAGTGCAATTTACCTTCTCTGCTCCGGATAGTTCGCTTCCTCGATAACTATCCGCGAGCGTCCGTGGCGCACGTCGAGCCCCCGAACCCAGAAAATAATGTCCTCGGCAATGTTCGTGGCGTGATCGGCGATGCGCTCAAGGTACCGCGTGGCCAGCACGAATTGAAGCTGCGGGGCGGCCTGCCGGCCGTCTTCGGTCATTCGGTTGAGCAAATGCTCGAAAATCTGGTCGCGATAGCGGTCCACCACATCGTCCGCCTCCAGCACCTCTCCGGCCAGGACCACATTGCGAAAAATCAGCGCTCCCAGGCTGCGGCCCAGCATTCCGCGGACCGCGCCCGCCATGGGCTCGAGATCGCGCGGCGTCTCGATGACATTCATTCCCGCGAGCGAAATCACGCGCTCGGAAATGTTCACGGCCAGATCGCCGATGCGTTCGAGGTCGTTGGCAATTTTCTGGGAGGCGACGACGCGGCGGATTTCCTCGTCATCGAGCAACCCGGTTCGCAGCATCCGGACGGCGTGGTCGTCGATCAAAATTTCCATTTCGTTGATGCGCGGTTCCACCAAAAACACTCGGCTGGAAAGTTCCGCCGCTGCCTCCAGATTGGGACGCATAAGCGCGTCGAGGGCGCTTCCCACGCTGCTTTCCACCGTGCGCGCCATGGAAATCAGATAATTGGCCAGCACGTCCTGATAAATCGTTTGCATTTTGGAAACCGGGGTCGCCATTGCTCCGCCTTCAGCCTAGGTTCGTGCCATAGGCAGCATAATCAGATTTTGTGACGGAAGGATGAAGTCGGGGTGAATATCCGGCGAAAGGATTGGGGCTCCCACAGTGCCGTTTAGCGAAGATAAAGCAAACGCCTTCAACAGGAATATCGGGCAGCACCTCTTGACTGGCCCTTGAGAAAGTAGGGCTGTAGGGTTAGAATGACGGGCTAGAACGCGTCCATAATCTACCTTCGTCCCCGATTGACGCGCCGGGGATTTTTGTGTACCCAGTCGCTTCCTCTCAGATTGCACCTCGTCCGGATGAGCGCCGCCGTAACCCACGGCATACTGCATCCGCCATCGTTTATGTCCACCTCGGCCCCGACAACGGTGGCATCATCATCAACCTCGGGATTGATGGAGTAGCGTGTCAAGCTGCGAGGAAACTGAACGCCAAGAAAAACACGATCTTGAATGTGCGCCTCCGTGGTTCCGGGCTGGACGTGAATCTGATCGGGGAAATTATCTGGCAAGGCGCCTCCCAAAAAGAGATCGGCATTTGCTTTAAGGATCTCCCCGCCGGCCAACAGCAAGAAATTGCCAATTGGATCGCGCAGCAAGAGCAGCCTAGCAAGACTTCGGAATTCGATGACCTGCCGCAGCCAAAGCCGATGCACGCGATGCCTGGCATCTTTGCGGCGGGAGAGAAGTTCGTCCCCCATTCGCTTTCCGCTGCGTCAACTACGCCCCAAGCGAAGCCTGCCGGCCCTCCTTCGAGCGCAGATGTGGAAGCGATCGATCCGTGCTTACCAGCGCCGGTGGAGTCTGCAAGCGGGATATCCGCCGCCACGCCGCGGCTTGACATTGTTTCCCCGATCCAAGATGGCCATGTTCCTTCCGATGGTTTGGCCGCCAACGCTCAGGGCCGCAATGCCGATTCACTGGCTCCGCCAGAGTCGTTCCAGGCCGAGCAGCCTTCGCATATCCACCCGCCTCCTGAGCTGTCTCCGATCCGGCGCCCGCGCCAAGCCCCGGCCGACAATACGACCCCGATTGTTCTTGCCAAGGAGCCAATTCCACCGGCGCGCAAGGCCCTGCCGAAGGCCTCCGCGGAATTCCCAGGCAAGACCGAACTTCGCAAAACGGATGAAATTAAGCCCATCTCTCAAGATCTGGTTTCTAGCCCGCAGGATAGTTTGCCCGCAGCCACCGCGGTAGAAAGATGGATTCCGCCGGCCCTCCTCGTTGCATGGAGGCGAGGAAACCGCCAACAAAAGATTTTGCTTGCCGCCATACCAGCAGCTTGCTTGTTGATTTTCGCCCTGATCTTTACCTTGGCCGTGGACCACATCGAAAGCTCCTCGCGCCGGTCTGCGGAGGCCGGATCTCTGCAGCAGTCCATAGCACGTCCGGCAACTGCGAGCGTCAGTGCTGATTCTACTCAGACCCGTTCACTACCTGCGCCTCCGGCTCCGAGCGCGACTCCTCAACCACAAGCTGATCAACCTTCCCTGTTTGACAGATTTGCAGTGACTTTTCTGGGATACAAACCTGAAAAACCTGAAGTAGACGCCTACATCCAGATTCCGATCGATAAGGATCATGTCCGTGTGCAGGTGTGGACCTCCAAAAGCAGCGGATACTATTACTGCACTGACAGCCCATACTACATGATGGTGCAGCCTGGCTCCTTCATGGCCCAGCGTGACGCTCTGCAGAGTGGATACCAACCGAAACTTGGCCAGTTCTGCAACTGATCAGCCACCTATCCATGCTCGCAACAGGAATGTCTTGGCACGTTTGGTTCGGGAGGCGAGTGGCGCATCCGCTGAGGCAGAAGGAAGACCTGCAACTCGGTCCGCTAGGAAACGCTGGGAATGCTGAAATGGAAACGTGATCCCTGCCCGACGGCACTTTCCACCCAGATGCGGCCGCCGTGGGCCTCCACGATATGCCGGGCGATTGCGAGGCCGAGGCCGGTGCCGCCCGCCTCGCGCGATCGTGCGGCATCGACGCGGTAAAATCGTTCGAAAACGCGTTCCAGGTCGGATTCGGGAATTCCGATGCCCGTGTCGGCAACCGTGAAGATGACTCCCATCCCGTTCGAACGCGCCGTCACTTCAATGCGCCCGCCGGAGGGCGTGTATTGCAGCGCGTTGTCGAGCAAATTCTGCAGGACTTCGCCGAGCTGCGCCCCATCCCCGCGAACCGCCGGCGCGTTCTCCTGCAAGTCGACATAAATCTCGAGCCCTCTTGCTTTCGCATTGAGGCGCGCCGTCTCGACGCATCCGTTCACAAGCGCCTCCACACGGATCGGGCGAATTTCGAGTTCCAGGCGGCCCGCTTCGATTCGCGACAGTTTCAACAAGTCATCGGTGAGCCGGGCCAGCCGCCGCGCGTGCTCGCGGATAATTTCGACGAAGCGGTTCCGATTCGCCTTGTCATCCAGTGCGCCGCTCAGAAGCGTTTCGGCAAATCCCTGAATCGCGGTCAGCGGCGTCTTGAATTCGTGAGAGACATTGGCCACGAAATCGCGCCGCACGCGCTCGAGCCGCCGCAACTCCGTGATGTCGTGGAGCACCAGGACAGCGCCATTCGCGCCGGCGGCGCGCACGGGCGCGGCCGTGACGCTAAAATTCCGACGCCGCACCGTGCCTACTTCGACCTCGCCGGTTAGTTCTTCCTCTCCCAAAAGGGCTTGCCGCACCAGGTCAATCAGGTCGGCCTGCCGCAGCGCCTCGACGAGCGTCCTGCCCTGCGAGCTTCCCTCCGGCAACTCGAGGATCTGCTCGAACGCCCAGTTGCAGTAGAGAATGCGTTCGTCTGCCGTCACCACGGCGACGCCCTCGACCATGCTGCCAAGAATCGCCGACGAGCGATTGCGTTCATCGGTGAGAGTGCGAATGGTCTGACCGAGCCCTGCCGCGGCGCGGCCCAGCGCGGCGGCCAGTTCCGCGAGTTCGTCATTGCCGTGGTCGCGCTCGAGCGGTGTGAAATCCCCGGTCCCCGCGCGCTCCGTGAATTCTTTCAAGCGGCGGATGCGCGATGTAATCGAGCGGGAAGAAAGGAAGAATGTGACTCCAGCGGCTATCAGGAAAATTGCAAGGGGAAGCCAGATCTTTGGCAAGGTTTTCGGGGAGGCCCATTCCACGGCAATCAGAATCGCCACCACCAGCGCCAGGCAAATCAAAACCGGCCGCCAGAATAGGCTCACGCGCAAGGGAAACTTACTCCTGTTTTTCGGATTGGCCTTCGCTCTCGAACATGTATCCCGCGCCGCGCACGGTTTTCAAGAAAGCGGGGTGGTCGGCGTCGACCTCGACTTTTTCGCGCAGGCGGCGAATATAAACGTCCACGCTGCGCGGCGTCACAAAGCGCTCGGTGCCCCAGACGGCGTCCAGCAACTGATCGCGCGTGAACACGCGGTTCGGCCGCGTCGCCAGGTAATAGAGCAGGCGAAACTCGAGCGTCGAAAGCGTGACCGGCTTGCCGTCGCGCGCGACGCGATACGAGGAAGGATCGATCGTCAAGCCGCGTGCTTCGATCACGCGCCGCGGCTCGTTGGTGGGCTCGGTGCGCCGCAACAGGGCCTTCACGCGCGCCCCGAGCTCGCGCGGGCTGAAGGGCTTGGTCACATAATCGTCCGCGCCCATTTCGAGGCCAACCACGCGGTCCGCTTCCTCGCCCCGCGCCGTAAGCATCAGGATCGGCAGCCGGTTCAGCGATGTGTCGCGGCGAATTTCCTTGCAGATGTCCAGGCCGGAAAGCTTCGGCAGCATCAAGTCAAGCAGCAGAATGTCCGGCGGCGTTTTGCGGATTTGGGCGAGGCCGCTGGCGCCGTCGGTCGCGGCGGCAACTTGAAAACCTTCGCGCTCGAGGTTGTAGCGAACGAGCTCGACAATGTCCCGGTCATCTTCAATCAGCAGAACTCGTTTCATTGCACCATCCCAAACTTCGGCTAGACCTCGCCCGGCACCAAACGCACTATAGTACATGGGGCTGTGGGAAGGCTATGTTACGGCAGGGTTAAAAAGAGGGAGCCTTTATTAACATCTTGTCAAAGGCCGTGGAGCAGTTCTTCATTACTATGCGATCAGGCATCGTGGTCTGGCCCGCGTTGATCCCATGGGGTAGTGCAGGCCTTGAGCGCCAAGTCAAAACCCCAGCCTTCCAAAAGGCGGAAGACTGGGGCACCCGAAACTTCAAAACCATTTAATGCCTGGGCCACCCGTCCGTAAATTCGTCGAGAGCTTCACTTACAATGCGGGTGAATCGGTTCAGTGGCCGACTGGCACCGGCGCAAGGCAAGCTGAACTGATGACCTTGTCCAACAGATCAGCGTCCTTTGGAAGCATTGGGCGATATCCATCTTCTTCTCCACGGGTGAATCTTAGGTAGCGCCATCGTTCTCCCGTTTTCAAATATCCCCAATGATCCTCGCCGATCTTGCGGCCGTGAGAAGTACGGATAGCGCTCTGGTACACGTGTACAGAATGTGCGGAAAATCCCACCAGTTCTTTTTCGAACGAAAGCCTCTCATTCGATAACTCCAACCGCTCACTTCGACCTCGGATGGTAATAAGGTGCACTTCTCCAACAGGCATGTCCCGTGTTCCCGATTCGACCATAAAATCTGTTTCTGGCACATCGAACTCGACGGCATCTGGAAAGATAACGAGCCTTGCAGAAAAGCGATGCATGTTTGGAGGAACCTCTCGACAAGGAGAGATTGTAAGCGCACGTGGAGCCTGCTGAGTGCGCGCAGCGAGTACGAAGGGATAGATGAAGGACGCGGAAAGTAGCGCGACCGCAATTAGGATCCCCGATTTCATTTGGGTGGGTGGCCCGGCCTTTCCATTTTTCCTTGTGGATGACGGCGCACGACAGAATGATACCACTTCCATACTTCCAATTTGAGTTATGAAATTGGGTTTGCGGGTGCCCCGTTCTTGGCCGCTCCCGCGGACAAGGGCGGGGTTCTTGTTCGGAGGTTTCCTCCCAACTGGAGCACGGTCTCGCCACTCAACCAATCAGATTCGCAGAAATACTTTCCCACGATAGAACGGCCACAAGAGCGCGAAAATCACGAGGACGAAAAAGACGGCGAAGGCGAGGGAGGCGTTCACCGGGCTGGCATGCGGCACAAAAAACTTGTCGTAAATCCAGCCGTGCAA
>DATNIO010000041.1:0-2817 GCA_035604385.1 Verrucomicrobiia bacterium
CGCGCGCAGGACGCGCACGGCCTGCGCCGCTTCAGCCAGGTTTCCACCGTCGCCGTCGCGGGCCATCGCAGCCACGAAGTGGTTGCCGAAGACGCTTCCATCGACTGGAACCGCTCCGACTACGACCCGTATGCGCGCACGAAAAAATTCTGCGAGCACATGGTGCGGGAACTGCTCCCCGATGTTTCTCGAACCGTGTTTCGCCCGAGCATCGTGCTCGGCGACAGCCGCCGCCCCGAAACGACGCAATTCGACATGGTCCGCGCGTTCGTGTTTCTCGCGGCCTTGCCGGTTTTGCCTTTTCGCTCGGCCGACCGGATCGATATCGTCCCGGTGGACTACGTCGCCGAGTCCGTCGTCGCGCTGCATCAAAAACCGAATCCTGAACATGAGATTTACCACCTCTCTTCCGGCACTCGTTCCGAAACGTTTGGCCAGCTCACGCACGCGCTCGCGGAATCAGCGGGAACAATGCAGCCGCTATTTTGGCCGGGGCTCGAGCGGAATTTTTCTTCCGTCGTAAACTGGCTGTCGAATTCTCGCGGCACGATTGGCCGCAGCGCGTCCCTGCTGAAAGTGTTCATGCCGTACCTCGTCTGGGACACGGTGTTCGAGAATTCGCGGGTCGTCGCGGAAATGGGCCGAGCACCAGAACCCTTTTCCAAGTATTGCTACCCGCTGCTGCGATTCAGCCGCGACAATCATTTCTCCTATCCTTACCAGCCTTGGCCTGCGTCCGCCGTCTTGGTTCGCGAAGACGCCGCGGCGGCCGGCGTGGGATCGGCGCGAGGGTCGCACCCATGATGGACTTTATCCTGGAAGCGTGGACCAGCGCGTACATCGATCTCTCCAGCGCGCTTTGGAAGTTTGGGGCGGGTCGTCCCTGGCAGCCCGGCGAGAAGCTGAAACTGCTCTTTGCGGGATACAACGGCACGCGCAACACGGGCTCGGACGTTCGCGTCGAGGAAATGCTGAGGCAAGTTCGGCGCGTTCTGGGCGAGGAAAATCTCGCGCTCAGCGTGATGTCTCAGAATCTGGATTGGAGCCGCGGCTATTTTGGCGATGCGCGGCAGGTATTTCTTCCGGACATCTATCCGCCGTTTCTGTTCCGCGAAGTGAGGCCGCATCACGGCGTGATCGCCTGTGAAGGGTCGATGTTCAAAAGCAAATTCGCGGATGCGCTCACCACCATGTTCATCGGCGCGCTGGGAATTGCTTCGGCCGAAAACAAATTGTCGGTTGGCTATGGAGCGGAAGCGGGCTACATGAACCCGATGCTCGAGAAGATGTGCGCCCGTTATTGCCGCCGCTCCTTGATCATCACGCGAAACGAAGAATCGCAAACAGTACTCAGCAAACTGGGCGTGGCGAGCGAGGCCGGCACGGATACGGCATGGACTTTTGAGCCGCACCCGCCCGAATACGGCCGCAAAGCACTGCTCGATGCCGGCTGGGACGGGCAAACTCCTGTGCTGACAGTCTGCCCGATCAACCCGTTCTGGTGGCCGGTGACGCCATCCACGCCGAAGTTTGTGGCGCACGCCTGCTTCGGCGCATACAAGGAAAGCCACTACCGCACGATTTATTTTCACAAGTCGGGCGCCGCGGTGGATGGCGCGTACAAAAAATATCTGGCCGCGCTGGCGCAAGGCATAAAGGCATTTCGCAGCAAGCATCGCGTCTTCTTGATTCTTGTGGCCATGGAAAGGCTGGATACCAGAGCGTGCGACGAGCTCGCGCCGCAACTGGGCGGCGCGCCCGTGTTCAGCGCCGATGATTTCGACATGTACCAAATCGTGAGCATTTTGCGCTGCTCCAGCCTGATGGTTTCCTCGCGCTACCACGCCATCGTCACTTCGATGCCTTCCCTCGTGCCTTCGGCGGGAGTCACAATGGATGAGCGCATTCGCAACCTGCTTCGCGAGCGGGGCCACGAGCACTTGCTGCTTACGGTGGAAGACCCGGATCTCGGAGAAAAACTCGCCGGCGTTATGGATCGCCTGGCCGCGGAAGCGGATGCCGTGCGGGACGGCATAGCTCGCTCCGTCGTTCGCAATTTGAAAATCATGGCCCGTATGGGGGTCTTCCTGGAGCGCGCGGTTCATCAACAATACCCGGAATTCCCGGTGCGATCGGGAGTACGCGGCTGGGAAGAATATTTGCCGCCACTCAGTTCCAATTTAGAGAGATTGCTCAACGCGTATGAAGGCGCAGCTGCCGCTGCGGCTGGAGATTAACCTGACCGATCGCGTAGGAATTTAGTAGCACAGGCTTCAGCCTGTGGGGGTTGTCCTAGTCCGCGCGAAAAATCCACAGGCTGAAGCCTGTGCTACTTAAGACGCCATGAATTTCCTGGAGAATATTTTTTCAAGATTGCAGGAAGCCGCCGGCCGCGTGGTGTTGGCCGAAGCGCAAGCGGGAGGCGATCGAACCGCGACGGGTTCGGAACTGCTCGGTCAAATCGCCGCCGTGCGCGCCTATTTGCGCGCTTCGGGACTTGCGAAGGGAGACCGTTGCGCGCTCGTTGCACCGAACAGCATCCGATGGACCGCCCTCGACCTCGCGATTATCGCGGAGGGACTCATCGCCGTTCCCATGTACGCTCGCCAAGCCGCGGGCGAGTTGGGCGCGATGCTGCGCGACGCCGGGCCCGGCTTGATTTGTTGCGGGGATGCCACGCTTCGCGATGCTATCTCGGCGGCGTGGCCCGATGCGCCGCGCTTCGTTTTGTTTGATGAAATTTTCAGCCCCAATTCGCCGACCGCAACGAGCGCTCCTCCTTCGCCTTCCGTCCTTTCGCCGCAGGATACGGTCGCC
>DATNIO010000042.1:0-36201 GCA_035604385.1 Verrucomicrobiia bacterium
TCACGCCGGTCGTTCTCCAGGGCATCGTCTCCAGCCTCCTCGGCCAAAACTCTAACCGAGGTGTAAAGGATGTCCTGGCAACGTCCGCAAAAAACTGTAAAGTATGTCATGGCACCGTACACTGAAGGCGGGCGCTACAAAACCCGAGCCAATCTTGAGGTCTCACGCACACTCCAAAGCAGGTCCAAAAGCTTAGTTCAAGGACAAGGTTGGCAATTGGAACGAGCATCGCACCCGATTTTGTAAATCCGAACATGTCTATTGCGGCTTTGGAAAACGACGGGCAGCGTTTTCTCGAATTCCTTTTCCCGCGCTCGTCCCATGGCCGCGGCTGTGTCCCACTCCAGGTCAAAATCGTCGTCAGCAATCAGCCAATATCGGGCGCCAATCACGTGCGCCACGTCCGTTATGTGCGCCAGCGACTCTTGGATGTACGCCTGGTCGAAGAGTACCGAAGTAGGGAAAACCACCGGGCGCATGCTCTGCCGGTCGCTGTAGAGGTAAAGGCTGGCATCCTCGTAGGCGATCACAACATCATCGTGGGACGTGCAGCAGGAGAGCCACTGATAGGCCTCACGCTTATCCGTCAATAGATCGGAGCGAATGCTCGCGATTTCAACCGTAACTCGTCGGCTCCCCCTAACGTAGTTGATCGTCAAAGCGCCAATCAATCCCATGACCCCACAAGCGAGAATCCCTGCAAGGACCTTTTCGCTTCGAGCCGGGTTTTTGGTAATCGTTGTGTATGCAAGCCCCAGGAAGTGTTTGGCCTCGAACCACAATCCGGCTGCGAAAAGTGGCAGGAACAGGAACGCAAAGCGAGCAGTATTGGGATAGTTCCAGACCAGAATAAGAGCAAGGTAAAACGGAAACACCCATTCGATTGTTTTCCATTCGCGGTTCCGCGACAGCCGCACGATGCTTGAGAAAATGCCAACCGTCACCAGGAATTCCAGAGCTAAGCTCAAGATGGTAGGGCGCGTGAGCAAAGGCGCGAGAAAATAATCAGACGGTGTGTGAACGATGAAAAAAGCGTTATTCTTCAGCATTTCCCACAGAATATGCGTGTTTGGGACGCTGAGTTTCCAGAATCCCTGGTAGCTTGTGTAATACGTCCACTCACTTACGAATCCGGGTCCCCGCACCACCCCGTCCGAACCCGGCGAGATCGCGGAGCGAGTAAATACCCACCGCCAGACCGATGCTGCGCCAAAGGGAGCCAGCACTCCGCAGAAAATTACGATTTGGCGCCACGCACGCCGCGCCACAGCGGCGGCCAAAATGCCTGCCGCAACAGGAACTCCGAAAGCGCGCATCAGGATGGATAATCCTGTCAAGAAAGCACAACCGGCTGTTCTTGCGCCGGGCGCATTCGGCTGCATTGCTTGATCGGCCGCAAGCGTGGCTGTAAACGCGAGTGCGGCAAATGGGACGTCGGAAAGGACGCTGGCGCTGTAATGCAGGACCATCGGATGGAGAGCGGTGAAGAAGGTAAGTAACAAAGCGGCGGAATCCCCAATTCCCTCTAGCCTTCGCAGGAAGACGAAGGAGGACACAAGGAACAGGACGCCAAAGGCGGCGGTGATCGCCACAGCTCCAGTCAAGTTAGAAGGAAACGATGGATTCCATCGCCATACCCAGGACAGAACCCACGGGTAGAGTATTGGGTATTTTGTGGCCACGGGCCCGCCGGGTACGCTTGGCAGGATATAGCCCTGCTGATTCGCGATGGCCTTGGCTGAACTGAAATAGAGTGAATCGTCTTGCGTGGATCCAAATAAGTCTAATGGATTGAACCGAAAAACGGAAACGACGTACATTACCAGGATAAGGGAGAGGCCGATCCACGGCAGAGCGCGCTTTTTGATTCCGTCTTCCATAGCAGAGGGGTTCGACTTATCTCCTTAGCTGTACAGCATTTCCCGTGCCAGAGGGCGTCCAGGCGTTCCCCGTGCGAATCTCCCTGTATCCCTGCGAATTGCCTCAACACTGGGATTTTCTTGGCTCCTAAAGGTCACTTTTGCAGGCTGCGGGGGCTATTCAAGAGTCACCGAACGTGGACAATGTCGCTTTTTGTGACCACCATCACCATGCATCTATCACAATCCACAATATTTACCGTAGATATGCTTGGCAATCGACGTGCTCCATCCCCGGTGAATCGAGCAACTCAAGAACTCAATACTACTACGGCAGAGGCCGATCACGATGAAACGAATCGCAATCAACACTTTCTTGCTCTTTCACCTCGCCACCATTTTCTGTTGGGCCATGCCGCTGAATTCACGGCTTGTTACGAGCGCGAGGCCCCTTATTGCTCCGTACATGGCCTGGTCGGGCCTTGCTCAAGGTTGGAACCTTTTTGCCCCTAATCCGCTAGCGATGAATAATCGCATCGAGGCCGAAATCACTTATCACGACGGCCAAAAAGGCTTTTGGAAGTTCAAGAATCCACAAGATTACGGGTACCTCAAGAGGTACACGCTGGAGCGCCAGCATAAATTCGGGTTCGACTCACTTGAAAATAACTCGTTTGCATATCTCCGGCCTGACGCGGCCCGTTACATAGCGAGGTTAAACAATACGATGGACGATAACCCTCCGGTCTCCGTCACCCTGGTTAGCTACCAGTCAAAAATAGCGCCCCCAGGATCGGGACTGCCTGAACCGTGGACACGCAAGGTACTCTATACGTATTCAGTGAAAGCGGGGGACTTGAAATGACATTACGCGGCCTTTTTCGAAGCTGGAACGAGTTCTTCTATAAGCCACAATCGCCGAGCCCCGTATGCTTGTTTCGTATTTTTTATGGCGTGATCATACTTGCAGACCTCCTGATGCTGCGCCCGGAATGGCTCATGTGGTACGGCCCTCATGCGTTTACGACCCTCAACACGACGCATTTCCTTTTCCGCGGGCCATCCATGAGTTTGTTTGAACTCCTCCCGCAGACAGATCTAGCCATTAACACCTTCTTTTGGGTGTTTTTGTTCTGCACCGTGTGCCTGACAGTTGGGTTCATGACCCGATTCACCGCCGTCGCCGTTTACCTGTGCCTAGGTTCGATAGAAATGCGCAACGGATTCATCCTAAACAGCGGCGATACCCTAATGCTGGTCTGTGGTTTCTTCCTCATGTTCGCGCCGTCCGGTGCGCTTTTTTCGGTCGACCATTGGTTGCGGGTCCGGCGAGGACGAGTAGACGCTGGCGTCCCCCTTTGCAGCCCTTGGGCTCAGCGCATGCTTCAGATCCAAACGGCAGTCGTCTATTTCGCAACGTTCTACTGGAAAACGCTGGGCATTTTGTGGATCAACGGCACGGCCGTGTACTACGCCTTGCGCCTGGATGATTTTCATCGTTTTCCGCTGCCGCCGTTGCACAATCTGTTTCTAATCAAGACGCTCACTTGGTCAACGCTGGCGATCGAGTTCGCGCTGGGTGTGCTCATCTGGTTCAAGGAAACCCGTTACCCGGTGCTTCTGGCGGGGATATGTCTGCATATAGGAATAGAATATGCCATGAACATCCCGCTCTTTGAATGGATGATCGTTGCAACCTATATAAATTTTGTCGAGCCTGAGGATCTTTCGAGGTCCTGGAACTGGTTCCGACGCCAATCTACAAAGTGGGTTGGTAAATTTGCTCACGTATTGGCGGCCGGACAAGCACAGCAGACAGTCTCAACGGCCGTGAATATCAGGGATGAGCACGTCTGATATTCGCTAAGTTCCGATTCAGCCGGGTATCTGGCACAGGCTGGCACGCTGGGTTTTGAAATGGGTGTCTCCATTTGGCGACACCTGAACGGTTTCTCCCGGCATGAATGGATCGGTGATTCGTTTCCGGCAGGATGGCGCTAGAACATTGATTCACTTGGCATTACGTAGGAATTGTCCTATTACCTTCCGCGAGGGAATTTTGGTCCCCGAATTGCACTCTGCTCCACCGAGAAGGGGGATGTGAGATGTCCGCAACAAAGGAAGAATCTCTCGGCTTTTTACCCTGGATCATCCTTCTGGTTAGTGTGATTGTCGTTTTGCTTGCCTACATTGCCGCCGGCGTTTAGCGCGATTTTGAGATCGGCACGGTCTTCCTCTGCACTACAATCTTGCTCCGATTGTCCCAACCCCCGATCCAAAATTAAGTAGTCAGCCAGGCCGCCATCATGAAAGTTCTACAGTCTATTAATTGCGCTGGCGACATAACCGCCGCCAAATCCGTTGTCGATGTTGACGACGCACACGTTGGAAGCGCAACTATTCAACATCGCCAGCAGCGCGGCCAGCCCGCCGAAACTTGCTCCGTAGCCCACGCTGGTCGGCACGGCGATCACCGGCACGGCGACCAAACCGGCGACGACGCTCGGCAACGCACCTTCCATTCCCGCGACGCAGACGATCACGCGCGCCGCGGCGATCTTTTCGCGGTGGTCCAACAGCCGATGCAGGCCGGCCACGCCAACGTCGTACACACTTTCAACCCTGTTCCCCATGATCTCCGCCGTGACGACCGCTTCCTCTGCCACGGGAATGTCGCTTGTACCCGCCGCGACCACAAGGATGGTGCCTTTGCCCACGATCTCGCGGTTACGGAAAATGCGGATTGCTCCAGAAAGAGGATGAAATTCGGCGTGGCGGTTCAGGCGGCGGACCGCGCGGAAGATGCCCGCATCGGCGCGCGTGATCAGTACGTTCTGCGTCGTTCGTGGGCGCAGCATCCCGCGGACGATCGCGACGACTTGCTGAGGTGTTTTCCCCTTGGCATACACAACTTCTGCAAAACCTTGGCGCAGGCCGCGGTGGTGATCGATCTTGGCGAACCCAAGATCCTCATACGGCATGTGCCGCAGCTGCTCGAGTGCCCGCGCGACGGACAATTTTCCTGCCCGTACAGCTTCTAAGACATGCTGAATATCGCGTTTGTCCATTTTTCTGAGCGTGGTAGGACTATTTCTTCTTTAAGGCGGCGTTCAACGATCCTTGCCGGTATCCTTCCGGATCCAGCGTAACGTATGTGAAGCCGGTTTCCCGAATGCGTGCGGCGAGCGCTTCCGCCATACCAGCTTGCAGCGCTCGCGGCAGTTCGTCCGGCGCGATTTCAATTCGGGCGAGTTCCCCGTGCGAGCGCACCCGAATTTGGCGGAAGCCGTTTTCACGCAAGGCGTTTTCCGCCCGTTCGATGCGCGACAGATTTTCCACCGTCACCGGCATCCCGTAGGGAACGCGCGACGACAGGCACGCAGACGCCGGCCGATCCCACGTCGCGAGACCGCCTTGCCGCGACAGCTCGCGGATCTCCGCCTTGGTCAGCCCCGCATCGAGCAGCGGCGCCTGCACCCCGAATTCGGATGCGGCGCGGTGGCCTGGGCGGAAATCCTTCATGTCATCGGCATTCACGCCGTATGTCACGGCGCCCAATCCCCGCGCTGCGCGCATCTTTGCAAGAACGCCGAACAGCTCCGTCTTGCAATGGTAGCAGCGGTCCGCCTGATTCACGACGTACAAGGGATTCTCAAATTCATGCGTCTCGACGAATTCATGCCGCAGGTTTTCCTTGCTCGCGAACATTTCCGCTTGCTGCCGGTCGTACGCGGAAAAACTCGGTGAGAGCGCCGTAATGGCCAGGGCGCGCTCGCCCAGCGTCTGGTGCGCCATCCAGGCCAGGTAGGCCGAATCCGCGCCGCCGGAAAATGCCACGAGCACCGAGCCAAGTTCTCGCAGGCGTGCGGCTAACTTTTCCTGCTTTTCACTTGGATCGTTGTGAATGGCGATCAAATCATCCCCGTTTTTCTGGCCTTCCATTTCGGTCCTCATCTACTTTTTTATGGCCCCGTTCAGTTTCTGGAATTGAAACGCCGCTTCGGCGAGCACCTGCTTCAAAGGGAGGCCGCGTTCCGCCGCGATCTTCTGGCAATCTTCGTACTCGGGCGCAACGTTCAGGATGTGGCCGTTGAGGCGCGCGATCTTCATGCGGATCGGCCCGAGCGAAGTTTCCACGGCGATGCTTTCGCGCAGCAAAGTGCGGCGGTTGACGCTTGATTGCCTCACGCCCAGCGTCGTCGTCTCGCGGAACAGCAGGTCTGAGAATTTTTCGCGATCCGCGGGCTTGCATAGCACCGTTACAAGTTGTCCCGGGCGATTTTTTTTCATTTGCACGGGGATCGAGAAAACATCCAGCGCCCCGGCTTCCAGCGCTCGCTCGGCGAAATAGCCGTAGACTTGCGGGCTCATGTCGTCCAAATTTGCTTCGAGGACGATGATGTCTTCGTCCAGCGTAGCGTCATCCCGCCGCGCCGCATTTTCGCCGACAAATAACCGAAGCACATTGGGTTGCTCGGCGAGCTCTGCGCTGCCGGCGCCAAGTCCGATGGCCGCCACGGTCATCTCCGGCTGCGGACCGAACTGCGTCGCCATAGTGGCAACAATCGCCGCGCCAGTCGGCGTCACCAGCTCGCGCTGAATTCCATTGGAGTACGTCGGCGCGCCGCGCAGCAGTTCCGCCGTCGCGGGAGCCGGCACAGGCAAGTTGCCGTGTTGCGTGTCCACGCGCCCGGCGCCCACATTCAGCGCCGAGCAGAAAAATTCTTCGACACCCAACTGCTCGAAACCGGCCGCGGCGCCAACAATGTCCACGATGGCGTCGACCGCGCCGACTTCGTGAAAGTGCACTTTTTCGATTGCCACGCCGTGAACGAGCGCTTCGGCTTGTCCCAGCCGCCGGAAAATGTTCGACGCCCTCTCTGAAATCGTGCCCGGCAGCCCGGCACGCTCAATCAATTGAAGGATTTCGTTTAGCGAACGATGCCGCTGCGGATCGGAAGATTCCACTTTCACCTGCGTCGCCCGGAATCCGCGCCGAACAACTTTCTCGGATGCAATTTTCCAGCCCGGCACCGGGAGCCGGCGCAGATGCGCCTCCATTTCCGCAAGGTTGCACCCTGCGTCCACCAGCGCTCCGAGGGTCATGTCCCCGCTGATTCCGGAAAAGCAATCAAAATAGGCAATTTTCATGTGGCTTTACGATGATGAGCGGCTCCGCGCGCGGCGAAGAACGCACTCTTTACGCGATGATAGTAGTCTGGCTGTCCAGCACCGTCAAGGTTGGCCGAATCGGTCGCCAGGTCAACTCGTGGCATCAATGCGAACTAGCCCGTTCCGACGCCTCAAACTTTTAGGCATGGCCAATCGAACCAAAAGCCCCGCCCTTGAAAAGCGTCAAGGACTAGGCACCCTAAGTTCAGAATCTTAACTCGGAGTGGACGTACGGGAGTAGTATTAGATCGTGGAGTGGAGACGACGTGGTGGGACGGAAAAGAGCCAGCCACCCGCCCAACTGCAAGGGCTTATAATATCGGTCAAAGAGGCGGCAAGGTTGGAATTGGCTTGGTAATTGCTTCTTGAGTGACGGACATCCAAATGCACACCTGCACTGTATGCGGAGAACATTACGACGGCGATAGGTGTTGGGTCTGTTTGGCTCGCCAAGAGGACGTATTTGATGCATTCCGAATTTCTTTGATCGTGGGCGCTGCAGGAGCTGTGGCAATTCCTCTCGTGGCTGTCGGCCTGTACCTTCCTATTGATTGGAATCCGTGGATGTTCTATCTTCCTTTTGCGCTTTCTTGCGCACCCATTGTCATCTACGCAGTAGTGATCCTCCAGCCAAAGGCTCTGCGAAGTGTTCTATTAGTTCGATTGATTTTCCTAGGTTCAGTTCTTCCGATTATCTTGACGGTACTGTTCTCGATTTTGAATGGAGCTCTCGACGAACATCAGACGGTCGAGGCGCAAGGTGTTGTCGTAGCAAAGGACGGTGTCAGCCGCAGTGGCTATGGCCTCGATGTGAGTTTCTACTGGGATCAAAAGCAGCTTTTTGTCCGAGGGCTCGGGGTCGCCAGAAAGACATATTTCGCGGTAGAACCCGGCGATTCCGTCCGCGTAGTCGTTCACCCTGGAGAGTTCTCACAACCTTGGTACGGTGGCCTTCGCGTCCTAGATCAGCCGCACGAGACTGGACGAACCCCAATTTCCCCCACTCAGACTCATTAGATGAGGTTGGCGGCTCCTCTTTCCGCGCCTTGGTCGTTCCCATGGCTACCAAGTCTACTCGGATCGAGGAGCCGACACCCTCATCTAATCAGTCCAGGCGTAGTAAGGTCTGATGTCGATATGAGAAAAACTAAAGCCCCACCCTTGCGCCGCAAGGATCGGGCACCCTCCAAATGTTTGGCAGTCGGCGTCTGGCCAAACCGAACTACGTTGTGAGTTGAGACTTTTGCGCGCGAAAGCCGACCGGCCCAGCATCCATTGCGTCCGCTTGGGGCGCGCATTTCGCGAGCGGATTCTGCGCGTCGAGCGCCCACCACGAAGCCAGGTAGAGCACCGCGGAGATGATCAGCAGCGAGCGGATTCCCGTCCACATCGAAAGCGATTCCAGCATTCCTCCGGTCAATGCGCCCAGGAGGTTGGAGCCGAGGGCCTCGCTGCGGAATCCTTCGAGCGCGAAACTGCGGATGAACACGATCCCCGCAAAAAAGACGGGAAGGCAAAGGACAGCAGTCGCCGCCAGCGCCTTCACCCAGATGGATTGGAAAAAGAGGCGTTCCAGCGGGAGGAAGTATCCCGCGGCAATCGTACACAGGATTCCAGCATAACCGACGCTCACCGGAATTTTCGGTTGCCATTGCACGAGGAAGTTGGAAGCGACAATCAGAATCATGAGGCCGGCGATCACTATCGAGTTCACGAGCCACGTGGTGCCGAAGAGCAGCGCCATTTTGCTGATGATTTGGGCTTCGAGCAAAAGGAAGCCCGCGCCCAGGAAAAAGAAGTGCCAGCGGAGAGAACCGACGATGGCCCCGGTCTTGCGCATGAACGCCCAGCAAAGAAGGATGAGCACGAGCGAAAGGATAATCACCGATCCCGGCAATCCCGGCTCGTGCTGATAAAAGTACGGCCAATCGTCGGTGGTGAGCGAGGCATTGGCAACCGGGAAATCCTGGTGCGCTTTCACATAACCGGCGAGCGACGGATCGGCCATGGCTCGATCGATGCGCGCCTGGGAACCGGCAATGAAAAACCGGCCGGAGGCGAGGAACGAAGCGTACACGGATGGGTCGGCTTGCACTTCGAGCGGCGCGCGGCCAAACACCACCTGGAGCAAGTTGTTCAGCCGCCCGGCGATCCACGGGGTCGAGACCTGAAACTTGACGACCATGATCCCGTCGGGCTTGAGCAATCGCCTCGTGGCTTGCAGCGCTTCGAGCGTATAAACGTAGTTATCGATGCGGATGTTGGAGTAATAAGAGCTGTTGGTGTGGGAATCCAGCAGCGAGAAAACTATCATATCGTAGCGATCGTTCGTGGTTTCCACGTAGCTGCGCGCGTCGTCGAGTACGGGCGTCACTCGCGGCGAGTCATAGGGCTTTTCGAAGTGCAGCGTCTTGCCCAGATGCAGGATCAGCGGATCGATTTCCACGGCGGAGACGTGCCCGGCGCCGTTACGAAGCGCGGCGGCCACATCATTCCCCGTTCCTGCGCCCAGCACCAGGACGCTTGGCGGGGCCTGGTAAAAATGATAAGGCAAGTTATAAGCGTTCCACTCCACGGGTTCCTGCTTGAAATATTGCGGGTGCGAAGCGACAAACGATGGCGACAAATTCAGGATTTGCTGATACCAACTGCCGTTCGTCGTGAGCTGATGGCCGATAAGTTCGCCGTCCTGGCGTACCGGGCTCACGGTAAGCTTCTGGTACGGCGACCAGAAAACCTTGCTTTCTCCGCCCGGACCGAGAGCCGTCAAGCCCACGCAAAAAGCCAGAACGAGAACGGAAACCCATCGCAAGCGTGCTGCAGGCCAAACGAACCAGACCAGCATCACACCGGCCAGAAGGAACCACACTGCCGGCGGTTGAAACCAGAAACAAAGCAGCGTGTACAGAGCGATTCCCGCCAAACTGCCGACGATGTTGACCGTGTACCCGAAGATGCCGTTGGGTGCATTTTCCAGATACCAGCCCACTAGCTGGCCGATGGGTACGAAGGCGAAGGAAATCAGGGAAAACATGGGCACGACCACAAGCGTTGCCAGGGCCAAAAGTAACAAAGAATTTGAACTCACAGGGATGTACGGCACGCCCCAGACGTTCACCTCCGAGCTCGCGCCAATATAGCCGGGCAGAGCAATGATGAGCTGGCGCAAGGCAGGCCAAGGGAGCTTGACGATGACGGCAAGAGTTGCCAGAGGAACCACCAGGGACAACAAACTGATCCGGCGGCGGACCAGGTAGCATCCCAATCCAAATCCGAGGAAACAGGCAATCAAAACGAAATTCTTGAAATAGGCGAAGATTTGGATTTCGGAAGAAATCCAGCGAATCATCAGCAGCTCAAGAAATAATCCGAGCACGCTCACGAGCGCCAATTTCCCGTGGGTGAATCCGCCGAGATCCTGTGGCGAGAATTCCCAACGCGCAGCCAGAGAGGGCATGGCAGTGGAGGAAGCGCCGCGTGTTTCGACGCGGTAGAAGTCAAACAGCCAGAGGCTTACGATGCCGCACAGGCCGACAACGAAGACAAATGCCATCCCCAAAATTCCCATTTGACTTGCCTCCTCAATGCCGAGTTAGCGCACGAAATTCATCCTTCGCGGTCAAGAAACAGTCTGGCGGGAATTAATTTTGAACAGAGTTCCATCGTGCTTTGGCGCCAATCTTCCGTAAGTTCACTCGCACTTCTGGAACCACTTTCATGTGTAAATAAACCATTTGGATTCAATGATGTACGAGATGATCCGAAACGTGCACTCCTTCCCCAGTCCACGACTGGTTGCACAGAATGCCCTTCCGTAGACAGGATCAGTGCCGTTATTTCAATCGTCGTACCAATATGACGGGCCGACTCAATTAGGCGACTCGGACCCGGCATTCCGCCGACCTTAGCCAAGCCGACAGTCCATAAAGCCCGTAATATTCGTAAGGAAATCGAAATTGAAGGTCAGAGGAAACCAGGGAATGGAACGCGGGCTAGTGCGGTGCTCCCGAGGATGCAGGCGCCTCATAGCGCTCTCTGTGGCCGAACCCCACCAACGGTTTTTCAAAATACTCCCAGGACAATTTCGCAATTACGATCGTCAAAACGAGGGCCAGGAGTGCGGCAATCGCCCCGCCATTGCGTTGATCTTTCAGCGGGGCGAAAACCATTCCGAAAACGATTGGGTGAATCAAATACACGCAGTAGGAAATGGCGCCCAAAGCCATCAGCCATTTTGCTTGCAAAACTCTCGCCAGTCGCTCGTCAACTAAGGACAGCGCGAGAAAGCAGGCATAGAGAAGACCAATGCAATCGTATCCGATAAGCATGGTTGGGGGATCGATCGCGGAAGCCTTGTAGAAAAACAAAGCGCATACGGCTGTGAGCAGTTCGGTTAGGGTCCACAACTGCCGGCGATGTGCACGCGCAAATTCCCACGCTCCCGGCCGTCGCATTAGGTAAGCGGCCGTGACGCCAAACAATAAGGTGTCCATCCTGCATGGAAGTAAAACGTAGATCCCCGCGGAGAGCCGTGGACTCGTGAGGAACATAGCCATGCGAATCAGCGGAGCTAAAACAATCCCCCCGGTCAAAACCCAAATCAGACGCGAATGCCTGACAAAATAAATCACGGCTGGGAGCGTTAGGTAGAACTGTTCTTCGACTGCCAGGGACCAGGTCGGAGCCAGGACGACTGCCCCGAATTTGTTGTGGATCGCCATCCAGAAATTCTGGCAGAACGTCGCCAGGGCGGCCCACGGAATCGCCGGTACGAGCATGGCTTCGAGCGGCGGACGCGCAAAATGAGCGACGATGAAAATCAACACCAAAAAGGCAAAATACACTGGGAAGATTCTGCACACGCGGCGCCGGTAAAACACCCGGAAATAGTTGGGGGACTCGCGCGCGTCGAGCAATATGCCGCCAATCAGGAATCCGGAAAGTACGAAAAAAAGGTCAACCCCGGACCAACCGAGATTCGTGGGGCGGACCAGAAAGCTCAGAATTCGGGGAGCGCCGGAGTCCACGGCAAAGTTAACGTAGTGGAAGATAACAACCAGTGCGATTGCTACTCCTCTTAATCCGTCAAGCTGAGGGATTCGGCGGGTAAAATCAGGTGGTGAAAGCAAGGGATGATTTCTTCTCTCGCCTGCGAAAGCGAGCGAATCATATCGCGGCTGGCTGGCGCTGTAAAGCGCCGCGCACACCAGTGCCTTCGCTTCAAAGTTAAGCTCTTTCGTTTGTATTTGCTTCGCTAGGTAAGCTTGGACAGTCGCGCCCTTAGGTCCGTGAATTGATTGGCTTTGCCCCGAACCAACTCATGCCACCATCGCCTAATTTCCAGCTTGTGCTCAGCGTCGAGGGGCTCGTACATCTCCGAATAAACATCGGTGACAAAAAACTGACTCCCACGAAGTAAATGTGCTCCACTTGCGTTTGCATTCTGAATCGCGTGATGGATGAAGATATCCTCTTCGTGGTGATGCCACTCCAGCGCTCTCACATATTCCGATAGGAAACCGTAGCTCCGAGGCGCATCCTCCAGAGTCGTTTTGAGCTGTTCAAGAGGGTCCGGCTGCAATTTCGCCTGCGTACTCACTTCGGCACCTCCCGCAGTTCATTCGGTATATAGCAAGAAACCCTCTGCGAATCAAGCGATCCGCCACAAATGGTCAGCCTAGCCCCTGGCGACCCTGGCATGCAATGCAATCAGCCCCCTGGCAGGACAATGCACGCACCCGGAAGCGCTTCACCTCCACCCGGGCCGAAGGCGTAGCGCATTGACATCCTGATCCGACCCTACAAACAAGTTTGCTGGAAAATGGCGGAAGACCATCATTTCGGCGTTAATGACTCCTTCCCGGTTGTCGTCGACCGCCATCCCCGCCAGATACTGAAGGCGAAGGTTCCTGTCACGATTGATGTCCGCGCCGTACAGCCAATATTTCAAGTCAGACGCCTGGCCCGCGTATGTTCCGAGAATTTCAACCGCCGAATCAAATCCCACATCACGGAGTGATTGTGCGACGCCCGCGTATTCGGGACGATCCAGCCGTTGTTGCAATTCGTCCATGTTGATCTGGATCAGATCCTTTTCGCCGAGCATCATCATGTCGGAGCCTTTGCCGTCATGGTCGCTGGCCCAGATCGTGCCGTTGGGAAAAACATCGAAAAACGTCGCCATCTCGCTTTTCACCGTTTTCTCGTCGGTCTCGTAGAGCGGCACCCACTGCGCGACGATTCCTCCCGGATTCAGACGCTTCCGCGCCATCTCAAAATATTCTTTCGTATACAGCGTGGCGCTGCCCCTCACCCACGGATGAATCGGGTCGGATGTGATGATGTCAAATGTTTCCGGAGTGGTCAAAATATAGCTTCGCGCATCGTCGTAGATCACCTCGGTGCGACCGTCATGCAGCACATTGTAATTTTCCTTGCCGAAGTAGGTTGTTGTGGTCGGCGGCACCAACGGTTCTATTTCGCAAATAACGATCCGTTGCACGTCCGGATTCACCACGAACGAGCCCGCAGTAACCCCGGCGCCAAATCCCACGATGAGCACCGCGCGCGGCCTCGGATGGAACAGCCCCGGCATGCCGCCGAGCATCCGCTGCAAACGCATGTCATTCGGACTCGTCGACGCCTCTACTTTGCCGCTTACGTGAAACCGCCGCGTCTTGCCGAACTGCGAAACCGCGATGGACGAGTTCATTCCCTCGCCCATGTACAAAATCTGGGACACAGCAGCGGTCCTGCTTTGGCGGCCTTCGGCGATGACCTTCCCCGGAACGCCCGGCACAATGACAACCAGGAGACCAGCCGTCACCGTTGAGGCCGCGAGCCACCACGCACCGGCCTTCGCGCGCCGCGACCAAACGATGGGCGCCAGCATGACCAACGCGCTCATGACAGAAAGCACAATCAACGCGCGCTCGGCTTGCCGCGTGCCAATCCGAGGAATCAGCAACATGCTGAATGCCAGCGCTCCAGCGATTGCGCCGCCCGTGTTGGCCGCATAGACATTCCCAACCGCCCGCGCTGGGTCGTCATCGTCCCGTGCCACGGCGGCCAGCGCCAGCGGGAACGTTGCTCCCCACAGCAGTGGCCCCGGCCACAGCGCCCAAACCACGCGTGACACATCGACCTGGAAGGTGAACCAGGGACTGGTGGAAAGTTTCGGGTCGATCGGCCAAAAAGGAAGAGACTTGGCGAGCATGAATGCAGTCCATGCAATGGCCGCGGTGAGCAGCAACTGGCAACAGCCCAAGGCCGTTTGCGGCCGCACGGCGAGCGGCAGGAATGATCCCGCGGCGCTTCCGATCGCCAATCCCACCAGGAACACGGCCAAAATAATAGAGAACGTGTACACCGTGGCGCCCAACATCAGTCCCAAGAGTCTCGTCCAGACCACCTCGGCGCCCAACGCACATGCTCCAGACAAAGCAATCGTGAGGTATACCGTCCAGATCCGTGGGCCCGCTGCCCCACGCACTTGCCGAGGACCCTCCAATTCGACCTGGCTTGGCGTTCGCTTCACCAAGCCGAAACTGATTACCGCTACGGCAATGTTGATCGCTGCGGCAACGTAGGTCGCGATCGCCATGTCGAAAACTCGAAGCAAAAAGAACCCTGCCGCGAGGCAACCGAACACGGCTCCCAAAGTGTTGCCGGCGTAGAGGAGGCCCAGCCAGGAATCCCGCCGCGGAGTCGCCCCGATCCACGTCGCAACGGCCGGCAGCGACGCACCCATCAACGTGGTCGGCACTAGCAGGCAGATCGCGCAAATCGTTGCCCGCAACAGGATGGCTGGCAGGCCGTGGCCCACGACCGCGACGTACATTCGATTGACGAACGGCATTCCGAACAGCACTAAAATCCCACAGAATGCAATGCCCAGCTCGATGTCGGCATACGCTCGCAGGGGATGAATGCGGCGCATCGCCAGGATGCGAGGCGCAGCCATGCTGCCCAGGCACAATCCCCCCATGAAGGTCGCGAGCAACACTCCCAGTGAAACCGCGCTCGACCCAATCACCAACTGCAACAATTGGTACCAAACGATTTCGTAGATCAGCGCGGAACAGCCGCTGCCGACAAATAGGAGTAGCAACAGAGGAAGAGCGCGAGATTCCGCCGTTGGCTGGTCATCCACAGTCATTGGGAATCCTCTGCCCGCTCGGGAACGTCTTGCGCCTGCGCTCTCCTTGCGGGCTGATGTGTGTCACTCCTCGATAGCGGCGCATTCGCGGAAAGAACTCCCGGGCTGCCGGGCCGATGAGTTTTGGAGTTCCTTTCACGACGAAGAAAAATCATAAGGAAAGCTTTGCGGTCCAGGCTAATGAGTTCCGGCGCTGCTGAAAGGCGCCCATGATTCTATCGCCCTCAATTGTGCACTTGTATCCCACCTTCACCCCGCCGTCGCGCCCTGCTTTCCAGGATCCAGTTTAGGAGGCCTTGCGTGCGCGGAAGCGGGTATTTCCAAACCGAATCGGGAATCAGTTATCGCTGGCAGTTTGGACACGCGGGAGAGGAGATAGACTTGGGACTGGTTTCGAGGTTCCGGCTGCGGATTCAAGAAACATGATCGAATAGCCTTGACAGAGGCGTTAGGTGAGGTGTTTCATTCTGCTAATCGGTGACGGGGAGGTTTGGGCGATGAAGCGCGAAATTGGCAGTCTATTAGCTGTTGTCGGCTTGCTGATCGCTGTAATGCCCGCCTCGGCGCATCATTCGGTGCAGGCGCAGTTCGATCTCAACAAGCCGTTCACGATAACGGGTGTCGTAACGAAAGTGGAATGGATCAATCCCCACTCCTACCTGTATCTCGACGTGAAAGACGATAGTGGCACAGTCAAGCGCTGGGCCTTTGAGATGGCGGGGCCGGGGGCGCTCCGCAGGGCGGGGCTCAGCCGCGCGGACCGCGGAGGGCTGAAGGTCGGGGACACCATCACTGTGAATGGAGTGCGCGCCAAAGACGGAACCGATTCAGGGCTGATCAAGGACTTGACACTTCCCGATGGCCGCAAATTCACGATTTGGACCCAGGACCCGAACGCCGAATAAGCGACGCTGGAGGGCTGCGATGAAGCAACCATGTCTTCTCTGCATCTTCGCATGTGCGGCGTTGTGCCTGAGTTCTGTGCGCGTGACGGCCCAGGGGAACCAGGCCACTCCGCGAACCGCGGACGGGCACCCCGATCTAAGCGGAGTCTGGAACGGCAACGCAGCTTCCCCGTTTGCCAAGAGCGAAGATCCGCTCGCGGCAAATCTCAGTTCCAGAGACGGCACCCTGTTGAACTTCGAGCGCGACGGCACTCTCATTCGGAGATCCAATCCCAATAGGCCGCTGTATAAACCGGAGTTCTGGGAAAAAGTTCAAAAGCTGGATCAGAACGGGAACACCGAAGACCCGTCGTTCGGTTGCATGCCCGCCGGAGTCCCGCGCATGGGCCCGCCTGCCAAGATCGTTCAGACGCCCACGGAGATGATCTTCCTTCACGTCAGTGGCGGGGCCCAGGGTTGGGGTGATACGTTCCGCGTGATTCCGACGGATGGCCGGCCCCACACCCCGCTTGAGGATTTGGATGGGACGTGGAAAGGGGAATCGTTAGGCCATTGGGAGGAAGATACTCTGGTCATCGACACGATTGGTTTCAACGACACAAGCTGGCTCGATATTGGCGGCTATTTCCACAGCGAGAACATGCGCGTCATCGAGAGGCTTCATCGCGAGGGGAACACACTCACCTGGCAAGCTACAGTCGAAGATCCCGACGTGCTGGTGAAGCCCTGGGTCATGAGCACGCGCACCCTGAAGCTCAACCCCGATCCCAAGGCCGTGCTGGCTGAAACGCTGCCCTGCGTGGAGAGAGATTTGTCGCACCTGGTGACCAAGGAACATCACTAGGGAAGCATCACGAAACAGGCTGCGGAAAAAGTAATTTATTTTGTCATTCCGAACGAAGTGAGGAATCTCTCCTGGATTTAAATGCAGGAAGAGAGAGATTCCTCGGCGCGCAGCGCGCCTCGGAATGACAAAAAGTTAGGTTTTTCCGCAAGATGTAAAGCGAGTCATGATCCGCCTTATCTTCTGCTCCATCTTAATCGCGGGAACGCTGGCCGTTCCGTGTGCACGCGCACAGGACGCGGCCGCGACCATCAAAACCGCCGAGTATGCTCTCGGGATGATCCGCGGTCCCCAGCGAATCGACGCCGTCTCCACGCTCGAATACTGGGGCACGGGATCCACCTATGCATTCGGTCAGTCCTACCGCCCGGACTTGCCCTGGGCGGCATTCAAAGTGACCTATCACGCCAGCTTGAGTTACGCAGTTCCGGCGATGCGTGTCGATGTGATGCGCTCGAATCCGGAAGGTCTCGTGCAAGGCGGAGGAGGGCTGCCTCTCGCGGCGCCTCAGCGGCAGATCCAGGTGGTGAGCGGTGGATTCGCTTGGAACGAGTCCGTGCCGGGTGGCGGTTTCATTCCCGGGAGCACAGCGACTCCGGCTCCGGCTGAGCTCAAGGACCGGCTGCTGCAGCTTTGGACCACACCCTTCGGAGTTCTCAAAATGGCGGTGCAGGCCGGCTCGAGTGCGAAGGTCACCACACAAGCAGGAGCCACTGTGATCACGTTTCCGCTCTCCGGGACGCTCGAAGGGATCACTGTGAAAGCGACCCTCAACGTTAAAAACCAGGTCGAACGCGTCGAGACTCGAACGGACAACCCGGTGCTCGGCGATCTGGTCACGGAAACCACGTACTCGGATTACAAGGACCTCGGCGAGATCACGAGCGACGTCCTGTTCCCATCGCACATCGTTCAGAAGCAGGGTGGCTTTCCGGTCCTGGACCTGACCATCACCAAAACCGATCCCAATAACCCATACGTGGTCTTCCCGGTGCCTGACAGCGTTGAAAAGGCTCCACAAGGCCCCGCTCCTTTGAACGTTGAAATGCAGAAGGTGTCTGACGGCGTGTGGTACATGACCGGGGGCACGCATCACAGCGTGGCCGTGGAGTTCAAGAACTACGTAGCGCTTGTCGAATGCCCTCTGAATGATGATCGCGCCGTAGCCGTCATCGAGGCAGTCAAGAAAACCATCCCCAACAAGCCGATCCGATACGTCGTCAATTCACATCACCATTTCGATCATGCTGGCGGCCTGAGGGCCTGCGTGGCCGAAGGAGCCACCATCCTGACCGCGGCCGAAAACAAGCCGTATTATGAAAAAGTATGGGCCATGCCGCACACGCTGAGCCCGGATCGATTGGCCAAGGCGCCGAAGAAGCCTGTCATTGAAGCGGTGGGTGAAAAACGCGCGATCACCGATGGCACGCGGACCCTGGAACTTTATCACCTCCAGGGAAGCAATCATGCCGATACGATGCTGATCGCCTACCTCCCGAAGGAGAAACTGCTCATCGAGGCGGATGTATACAATCCCGCGCCTCCCAATGCCGCGCCTGGTCCGGTTTCGCAGGAAAACGTGAACCTATACAACAACATCACCCGACTGAAGCTCGACGTGCAGCAGATCGCGCCGCTCCACGGCCGTCTTGTAACCATCAGCGATCTGAAGGCATCGATCGGACAGAACTAGTCCGCATTTCCCACAAGAAGGAACCGAGTTTTTCCAGGAATTCTTAATTTCCACGAGAATGGGCCGCCTCTTGTGGCGCCGGCGTCCCGCCGGCGATTTTTTTCACGCTGCGTGACAGGTGGGGCTCTTGACCTATTCCTCAAGGCAAGTCAGGCGATCCGGTTCGCGATGAAATCTCCGGCCACAGGCTACACAGGGTGCGGAAAAAGTAGTCTATTTTGTCATTCCGAGCGAAGCGAGGAATCTCTCTTCGATTTAACCCAAGAAAAGAAAGAGAGATTCCTCGCTTCGCTCGGAATGACAAAAGGAGTGGGGCCCTTTTTCCGCAGCCTGTAGAGGCACGGGAACCGAAAGCCCCGCCCTTGAAAAATCGTCAAGGACGGGGCACCCCAAATTCAGAATCACAATTCCGAGTCAACGTGCGGGAGTAATATTAGAGCGCAGAGAGCAGACAATCTCGCGACATGTGAAAAGTTGGACCACCCGTCCTGCCTATTTGACCTAGTGTTCCAAATTGAACATCGTTGCCGCAGAAATGGTGTCACCCTAAATCGGGATGAAATTTACCAGAGGTGAGCGCTGCGCCGGGATTGACGTTCACCGCCGCGGGTTTACCGGGAGATAGCTAATCATGAGAAGATTATGGACTCGAATGGCTCTAAGTACCGCGCTGGCCGGAGGCTTGTTGCTAGCCGTGGGGGCTCCTGCTAAGGCGGATCGGGACTGGGGCAAAAGTTGCCACGAGAGGCTCGAAGCAGATCGGGCCAGGATCGATAAGGATTCGGCCCGATACGGCGAGCACAGCCGACAGGTGGACCGAGACGTACAGCGCATGGACGACAATCGCAAGTGGTGCCGCAATCATAAGGCCGACTGGGATCACGGCCGGTTCGACATCGGCATCTACTTCCGCCATAGCCAAGAAGAGGGAAAAGAGAACCGCTGAACTCGGTGGTCTGTTCTCGCGTAGAATACAAACCAAGAATCCCACCCTTGAAAGAGGGGAGCCGCGGGTGGCGCACCGTTTGAGACGTCTTCGATCTTCCGGGTGGCCGCTCCTTCGCGGTTTTCGAAGGGGCGGGGTTTTTGGGGAGGAATGGTGCGCCCGGAGAGATTCGAACTCCCGGTCCGCCTCCGGCGGACTCTATCCAGCTGAGCTCCCCGGCCGGGTGGCCCGGCATTTGTAGTTGAACTTGGGGTGCCCCGTCCTTCGGTTTCTGAAGGGCGGGGCTTTTGACTTATTCCTCAAGGCTAGTCAGGCGATCCAGTTCGCGATGAAATCTCCGGCCACAGGCTACAGGCAGCGGAACCAAAAGCCCCGCCCTTGAAAAGTCGTCAAGGACGGGGCACCCCAAGTTCAGAATCACAATTCCGAGTCAACGTGCGGGAGTGATATTAGAGAGCAGAGAATCTCGCGGCATGTGAAAAGTTGGGCCACCCGCCGGCTGTAGCGTCGAGCGTCACCACCTGCCCTTCATTGGTTCCGACCGGCAAGCCACAGTGAAACTGGTTTAGAAAAATGCCCGACTGATACAGTTGAATCACGCCATCGAGCGCGGACGGCGGGCAAAAATTAACTATGCTCTCTTCTTGTATCCTTTCCCCTTCCATGCCCTGCTGCCCATTGAGTTTTACGGCGAAGTGACGTTCGCCGCCGCTGTGGAGAGACATGTGAACGTCGAAGCTACCGATTGGTTTCTTTGCGTAGGGCGGGAATGCGTAGAAATTCTGCCTGTTAGCTTTAAGCACGAGAATTTCGCGCTCGGCACCTAAATGTCGAAGCACCACCACAATGTCAACTCTTTCCATGTTCGCTCACTCCCACTGTAGCGAAAGTTTAGTAACTTGCCACAAGATAGCGTAGCTGAGGAATGCTTCAAACAATTAGACCCCAGGTTGTGCAAATCCCTGGTCCTTCTCATTCGAGCACACTCTTGTCCACCAACAAAGCCTGTTGGCGGAGTCCTTCTACAGCATCGCCAATCTTCTTGAGTCGATCCCTTGATGTAACTTCCTTGTCGGTTTCCTTAAACGCGGCTGTAGCGTTGAATAGGTCAGTGATTGCTTGCGTCTTCGGAAACACAGCGGCCATCGCGTGAACCTTACGGATAGAGGCCATTAGGTCACTGAGGTCTGTATTTCGTTGACCGGGCACGCTCTGCACGCCCGCGCCCGTCCGCGTGAAAACGTATTGCCCTTGGAAGCGGTCCAGATCGTCATAGACTCCGCTTGCGGCGAAATAAAGGTCGAACCACTTCCGTTGCTTCCAATCCTTTCGATCCCGCTCCGCTACCTGCTTGGCTTGACGTAAAGAACTCCAAGCAATCAAACAGGCAGCGACGGAAAGCGCGAGTGAGGCTACTGCAACCCACAGGGAAATCGACTCGTAATTCATTTGAGAATCATGCTCTCGGCCAGCAAGCCAGCGCAAGAAGAACCAAACTAGCAAGGTTTTGGTAATGTCCACATCCAGGCGCGTCAGGTGTACCAGCGGTGTACCTTGAGCAAAATGGACACACCGTCCAATTTCGCGCAACTCACAAAAGCCGCATAAACATTGGTGAGAAGTGGTGCGCCCGGAGAGATTCGAACTCCCGGCCTTCTGGTTCGTAGCCAGACGCTCTATCCAGCTGAGCTACGGGCGCATTTCATTTCAAACTGCCTCATAATAGCTTACAGCAGATTCCGCTGTCTCTTCAACCGCGACTTTCGGAGTATTCGAAAGATGGAAGCGACTACTAATTTTATTTCCGGCGTCCTTATTTCCGTTCCCGCAACAGCGCGGTGAATCTGGCGAAAAGGTTTCCTGAAGTTTGTGGCTCCGAAGGGGTAGATGCTTCCGCTGTATCGTTCACTTTTTTCATTGCTCCTGGAGGCAAAGGGATTCGGATGAGCTGCCCGGCTTCCAGATGATCGGGGTCTTTCAGGCCGGGATTGAGACTGCAAATTTTTTCGGATAGTTCGCTATCGAAATGTCCCAAATACCGCAGGCTGAGGTCTTTTAGCGTTTGCTGCGGACCTGCCACGACGGTCAGCACCTGCCCATTCCCGGTGTCCAGGGGCGCAGCGTCGTAATTTGCAGCCGGGACCTCGGATCGATCCGCAGTGATTACCGCCCCGAGGGTATTGGAAGTACTATCGAAAGTTGCCGGCGTGAGTGCATGTTTTGATTCCGACCGGCCCAGGATTGCAAGTAACAATGTCCCCGACAAAAGAATGATGACCAAGATCGCCGATCGCACGGGCCATTTCGGCGGGCTGGTCTTTCCGCCCGCACCGTAAGTAAGATGTGAAGTCGCTCGCTCATCTTTTTTGCTGTTAGGGGCAGCAATCGGTGCGGACCGAGGGGCCGGTGAGCTTGCAGCTGCAGCCGACATGACCAGGGGGGCGGCGGAATCGGCGTCGACCGACGGTTTGGCGGCAAGGGGCTCCATTTCCAGGCGCGCGCCCGCATCTTTTACGATCCCGGCAGTCACCGTGAGATGCCGGCGTGTGTAGGCCAAAAAAAGCGAGTTGTAACAGAGGTTGTTGATTTTTCTTGGAATGCCCTGGCTCAGACGGGCAATCTGGCCGATCGAAGCCGGGTCAAAGATCGGATCGCCGCAATAACCCGCTACTTTGAGCCGATGCTCGATGTAGAGTCCCGTTTCCTCCGCGGTGAAAGGTACCAGACGACCGAGAACCGCGACGCGCTGGCGCAATTGCGAAAGCTGCGGCTGCCCGAGCTTGGCAGCTAATTGGGGCTGGCCGGCCAAGATGATTTGCAGCAACTTGGTGTTGTGCGTCTCGAAATTGGAAAGCATGCGCACGGTTTCGAGCACGGTGTCATCGAGATTTTGCGCTTCGTCCACGATCAGGACAAAACGTTTCCCCGCAAGCAACTCTTCAAACAGGATCTCGTTCAACTTGCCGTGCATGGCGACGAGGCTCATTCCCTTCACATCGACGCCCAGGTCGTGCAGGATGTACTCGATAAATTCGCGGCAATTGCACTGCGTCTGGAACAAAAGCACGGTGCGCGAAGTCTCTCGCAACTGTTCCATTAGCTGGTAGAGAAGCGTGGTCTTGCCCATTCCCGGCTCGGCGATTAACGCAAAAAATCCCCGATTGTCCGCGATTCCAAGCGAGAGAGAGGCGAGCGCCTCGCTGTGAGTCCGGCTGGCGTACAGGTACGCCGGGTCCGGCGTCACTCCAAATGGCTGTTCCGGCAAACCGTAAAAATCTAGAAACATAGATGTGGGCCTGCAGTTCGTCTGAACGTCAGAAGAAAGAGTTTTTGCTGGTTTGTCCTGTACGCTCAAAAATTGCGCTAATTCTTTTTCAGCGGCGAGCCAATCCTCCAGCTCGTCACCGCTTCGGCAGCCTCGTTCCAAAAATCTCTGGTGCGCCCGCTGCTCGATTTGTTCCCTTGTTGGCCGTTTGTCATTCGTGTCCGACATGCCTTACGGGATTTCCTTAAGCCCCGATTCCCTTTCCATCGTGAAACGGACTCAAGATATGGAGTCCTGTTCCAAGGCCGATTCTTAATATACACGCCTCACAGGCCCACGCGTCAAGTTTCGCGCGCATCCTGATCAAGCGTTTTGGGCGCTTTTTTCCGGCATGAATTGCCTCTTTTTCGTGCGGATGAAGCACGACGGCCTTCGGCTTCTTTCCTTGCTGCGTGACTGGAAGGTGTGCCATCATGCCCCGTAATAGGGGAGGTCTCTCATGCATCTATCGAAACGGTGGTTCAGTTTGCGCCAAATTGCCGCGCCAATATTCCTGTTGCTCGTCGCCGGAGTTTCAGCCGCGGCGCAGATGGCTCCGACGCGCACGTGGGAAGAGCTGAAGCAAGAGACTCAGAGGCGCGTGGACAAGAACCTGGGCCCGGTGGGCGGCCTCAAGTCCGAGGATGCGCGCGAAGCGCTCTCCAATATTCACAGTCTCGATCGCGACGAATGGGCGGCAGCCTGGAGCGCTATCGGCGAGCGGTATGACAAGCGCGCCAAGAGTGAAGAGGCAGCGAAGAATAATGACGCGGCGCGAGACGATTATTTTTCGGCTTTCCGCTACTACACGGCGGCCCGCTGGCCCGTGCCGAACTCCTCGGGCAAGCAAAAGGCCTATTTGAGTGCGTTAGCGGCATTTCGCAATTACGGAAAGTTCCTCGATCCACCGGTCGAAATCCTGCACATCCCGTTCGAGGGCAAGGAAATTTCGGGCTATATCAGACTGCCAAAGGATGTGCGGCCGGCGCCGCTCGTCTTCATGATCAATGGAACCGATTCGCGCAAGGAGGATGAAGTTCAGGGACGCGACACCTTGTTCCGCAGCGGTATCGGTGTGGTCGCCGTAGATATGCCTGGCACCGGCGAGTCGCCCGTGAAGGCGGACGTGGGCGCGGAGCGGATGTTTTCGCGCGTGCTCGACTATCTGGCGAGCCGGACGGACGTGGACAGCAAGCGCATCGTCGCCTGGGGCGTAAGCTACGGCGGCCATTGGGCGGCGAGCCTCGCATATTTAGAGAAGGCCCGCCTCCGCGGCGCCGTCGTGCAGGGCGGACCGGTCCACGATTACTACACAGCGGAGTGGCAAAAGAAATCTCTCGGCACGCCCGAATATTTGTTCGACCTGTTCGCGGCGCGCGCAGCAATTTACGGCGTTGAATCGCTGGATGAATTTTATGCGTACGGCCCGCGTTTGTCCCTGAAGACGCAGGGCATTCTCGGGCAGCCCTCGGCGCCGATGCTGGTGCTGAACGGAGAAAAGGACAGCCAGGTGCCCATTTCCGATCTGTACATGCTGATGCAATCGGGCGGCTCGGCCAAGTGGTCGTGGGTGAATCCCGACGGCGGACACACGGGACGCTCGCAGGAGTGGCCGAATTCCAGGATCTCCGAAGAGATCGTCACGCCATGGATCAAGGCCCGGCTCGAACCCGAGTTAGGAAAAGTCAAAATGGCGGGTGGAAATTAATTTCGCTCGGCGAAGGCGGTGGCCAAGCGAGGCAATGGCGAGAAACTTGTAACTGCCCGCCGGCCGCTTGCGTCTGACGGTGAGCGAGGAAGTACACTGCTGGCCAAAGAGAAATCCCAAATCTGAATATGCCGGAGAAACGTATGCGAAAAACAAGTTGGGCTGCTCTGTTTCTAGTTTGCGCTGCCGCGTTTGCGACTCTTGCGGCGGCCCCTGCCCCTCAGGGCTCGGGCTATCACCAGTTGAAGAAGCTGACGCTCGGCGGTGAAGGCGCCTGGGATTATCTCTCCGCCGATCCCGTCTCGCATCGCCTGTTCATCTCGCGGGGCACGCACATCATGGTTGTGGATGCCGACGGCGCCGTCGTAGGCGATATCCCTAACTTGCAAGGAACCCACGGCGCGCAACTGGTGCCGGAGCTCGGCCGCGGGTTTTCCAGCAATGGACGTTCCAATTCGGTAACCATCTTCGATCTGAAAACGCTCGCGCCCATCAGCGAAGTCAAATTGCCGGCGGCGGACGGCCCGGATGGTTTCATGTACGACCCCGCATCGAAGAGCGTTTTCGTGTTCAACGCCCGCAGCCACGATGCAACAGCGGTGAACGCCAAGACGGGTGAAGTGGGAGGCACGGTCCCGCTTGGCGGCAAGCCCGAAGCCGCGGCAGCCGATGGCGCGGGCCATGCGTGGGTCAACATCGAAGACAAGGCGCAACTTGTGGAATTTGATTCCAAAGAATACAAGGTGCTCAACACTTCGCCTCTGCCGAATTGCGAGGAACCAACTGGGATGGCCATCGATATCGCCCACAAGCGGCTGTTCATCGGCTGCCACAGCAAAGTCATGCTCGTGACGGATTATGCGGGCAAAGTGGTTGCCAGCGTTCCGATCGGCCAGGGCGTAGACGCCGCTTCCTTCGATCCGGCAACCGGGTTTGCATTCGCCTCCTGCGGAGACGGCACCATCACCGTGGCGCATGAAGATTCACCGGACAAATACACCGTCGTGGAAACAATTTCGACGCAGCGGGGCGCGCGGACCATGGCGCTCGACACCGCGAATCATCGCGTATTCACCGTCACGTCCGATTTTGGTCCGCCTCCGGCGGCGACCGCCGATAATCCGAATCCCCGGCCATCGCAAGTTCCCGGCACGTTTACATTGCTGATTTACGGCAGGTAGGGCGTCCAACAGAGCGAGTCGGCCTCACGTGGCAGGTTGCGGAAAAAGGGCCCCACTCCTTTTGTCATTCCGAGCGAAGCGAGGAATCTCTCTTTCTTTTCATGGGGATAAATCGAAGAGAGATTCCTCGCTTCGCTCGGAATGACAAAATATACTACTTTTTCCGCAACCTGGTGAGCGTGCCGAAGTAAAGATGTGCGGGTGCGATGCGCTCAATTCGTGGAGTTGCTCGCGGGACCGTTTGCATTGCCGCCTCGTGGAGCGGGATACTCCGCCTCATGGAACGTGCCGATGAACCAGTGGCCGTTCAGTTTGGTCACCATGAGGATCATCAGGCCCTTGCGGGGCGGAATCTCCGATCCGTCCGCCGTTTTCGTTCCGGTGATGACCGTATCGGCATCGACAGCCGCCAAGTCCGGAGTAAAGAAGCGAATGCTTTTCACGGTGTCGGTCCGCTGCGAGTCTTTAAGATTCCCGTGAAAAAGCGACGAAAACCATTTTTCGATATCCGCGCGGCCGTGGCTGTGCCTTCCCCCCATATTCGTGAAGTCCGCGTCCTCCGCAAAAGTCATCGCCACGCTATGCGCATCGTGACGGCTGAAATTTTCGGAAAAGTCGGCGCACACCTGTTTGATGGCGGCAGAATCCGCTTCCGCAGCGTTCGGCTGGTTTTGTGCCGGAGCGGCGCCGGGCAGTGCAAGAAGGACGAGCGAAATTACGGGAGCCGCGATGATGGATGGAAAACGCATGGTGCCCTCCCCATAGAAAAAACGTCAAGCAAGTCGCGCTGCCATTTGCGGCGCAATCATACGCCACTTCAACTTCCATCGGTATATTTTCATCATTCGTGTGAGGATGCGTAAGCTAAGGTGCGGAGCAAATATGATTGACAAAACGTTTAAACGGCAACAAGCTTTGCACCTGAAGGCTTGACCCCACCTGAAATCGATTCGCTGCAGGAGGCACGGTATGAGTGGAATCACACGGCGTGGATTCGTGAAGGGCGCGGCGCTTGCTCCTCTGGCGCTTACGCCGTTAAATGCCATGGCGCGGCAGGCGGCGGCCAAGCCGGATCGTTTCGACGTTGTCGTGGCGGGCGCGGGGCACAACAGCCTGGTCACGGCGGCGTATTTGGCGAAAGCAGGATTTCGTTGCGTGGTGCTCGAAGGCCGGCCCACCGTGGGCGGCGGCGTCAAATCGGCGCAATTCACTCTGCGCGGTTTCATACATGACACCTGCTCATCCGCTCACAACGGGATTCAAGACAACCCGCTGATCCGCGACAAGGAAATCGACCTCAGCGGCTACGGCCTCGAGTACATCACCCCCGATCCGGTCTTCCACATGCCTTTTCTCGACGGCGCGTACGTTACGCAGTGGCTCGACCCGGAGCGCACCCGCGCCGAATTTGCAAAAATCAACAAAAAAGACGGCGACGCTTACTGGCGGATGTGGAAAGAGTCCGACAACATTCAGCCCACCACGAAATTCTGGCAGCGCCGCCTGGCGATGTCCTATTGGGACGTCATCCGCATGAATTTCGAGGACGTTCATTGCCGCACGTTCATGCTGGCTTGCCCGTGGTCGCAACAACCCCCGCAGTTTCCGATGACCGGGCGCGTCGCCTACGGCTCGTTTAACCAGCAGCGCCACGGCCGTCCACTTCCGAAAGGAGGCTCGGGAAAACTAACGGAAGCCCTGGCGCGTTATATCGAAGCGCATGACGGCGTGATCCTCACCAACAAGCCGGTCGGGCGGCTCATCATCGAGAGCGGCAAATGCACGGGCGTCGAGTGTCTGGACGGGAGCGCCTATCGCGCCGACAAAGCCGTGCTCTCGACCATACACATCAAGCATCTGGTGGACATGGCTCCGAAGGAAATGTGGGGAGCGGACTTCATCGATGGCGTCGAAACCTGGCAGCCGGAATTCCAGATGATGAGCACAAATTACGCGACCAGCGAGCCCATCAAGTACCCCACCGCGGATGGCCCGCTTTCGCCCGTGCATTCGGAATTGCTGGTCAATCCCGAACGCGCGCTGCGCTTCGCCTATGACTATGCGATCGGAGTGGCCAATACGGATGAGCCGCCTGTCCACATCATCCAGACGACAGTCGCCGATCCGACTCGGGCTCCGGCGGGCATGCACACTGTTAAGGTCGTCGGGTATCACCCGTACGATTTGAAAGAAGGTCCGCACCACTGGGACAACATCAAGGAAGAAGTCGCCGACGCAACCTTGAAATATATCCAGCGCTACTCGCCGAATCTGACGAACGACAAAATCCTCGAGCGCGTCGTCCATAGCCCGCTCGATCTCGAGCGCATGAACCCGCACAACTGGCACGGCAGTTGCCACGCCGGAGCATCGGGACCTTCCCAAACGGGAGCCATGCGCCCCATGCCCGGCTGGGCGAATTATCGACTGCCGATCCCCGGCCTCTATCAAACCGGCGGGACCACGGCTCCTGGTGGCGCTGTGACGGGCCAGCCCGGACGCAACGCCGCAATGGTCATGCTCAAAGATCTCGGCACCAGCCTGGAAGAAGTCGTGGGAAAAAAGGAAAATAAAAATTCGTAGCAGAACGCGCTGCGGGCTCCACTTTTATGCGGAACTCGCCAGGTTGCCGAGGAGGTGGGCTTTTGAGAGGGATCGCTCAAATAGTCGTCGTGGCGCTGAACGCCGTATTATTCGCGCTACCCTTTTGCGTCGCGCCGAACGCCGGAGCTCAACAGCCTGCTGCAAATGCGGAAGTGAAACAAGAAGTTCCCGATAATCCGACGGAACACGCGCCGCCTGAACAACCGATCCCCTATAGCCATAAAACCCATCTGGCACTCGGTTTGCCGTGTGCAACCTGCCACACGAATCCAGCGCCCGGAAACCTGATGACGTTTCCGGCCACGAGCACGTGCATGTCGTGCCATATTTCGATTGCCACGAAAAAACCTGCGATTGAGAAGCTCGCGGCGTTTTCAAAATCTCGCCAGCCCATCCCATGGGTTCGCGTCTACCAAGTCCTGCCAGGCGTCACCTGGACGCACCGCAAACACCTGGACGCCGGAATGAAATGCCAGATGTGTCATGGGCAGGTCGCGCAGATGGACAGGATGTCCGAAGCGACCAGCGTCACAACCATGGCGGTTTGTCTTAGTTGCCACAAAGAGCACGCCGCGCCGACGGCCTGTTCAACCTGTCATGCATGGCCGTCCGCAAACTGAAATTGCATTTGGAAATGGATCCGTTCAATTTTCGCGTTAGGAGAAACTTATGAAATCACCTCACATGTTGATCGGCCTCTTGCTGGTGATCGGGACAAGCGTAGCGGCGGGGCGCACCCTGAGCGGGCGATCTGAACAAGCCGCCAGCGCCGCCGGAACATCATCGCAAACATCCACGGCGACTTTTCCAAAGGATGTCTACGCGAATACGGGCAACCGCCTTCCCGCCGTCAAACGCGATGACCTGGACGATGCCGGAAAGAAATTCTTCGATTCGAGGGGACAGGTAGATTCCTTCGGACCGGGGGGACTTCGGCTCTATAGCCTGCCCGTGGCGGAGCACATGGGCGAAGTGAATGATTTCCTCCGGCACAAATCAGGTCTTGATCCCCGGCTGGTGGAGCTGGCGATCCTGGTCACGGCGCGCGAGGAAGACTGCGAATATGTGTGGACCGCGCATGAACCCCAGGGCCTGAAGGCAGGCTTGCAGCAGCAGACGATCGATGTCGTGAAATACCACAAATCCACGGAGGGGCTTGCGGAGAAAGATGCGGTCATCATCGCGCTAGGCCGTGAGGTGATCGGCAAACATCATGTGAGTTCCGCCACCGCCGCCCGCGCGCTGAGCCTGTTTGGCAATCAGGGACTCGTCAATATTGCTTCCCTGATCGGCGATTACGCCTCTACCGCAATTTTGCTGAATACGTTCGACCAGCACGTTCGCCCAACCGACAAGCCTCTGCTGCCGATTCCATGAGCCGAATCGTAGCGCCGGCGTCCCGCCGGCGATTTTCTGATTGAGGTTTACCCAACGCAAAAACGCCGGCGAGACGCCGGCGCTACGGAAACAAAATCACTTCGCTTCGGCGTAGAATCTCTTGACCGCATCGCCAACCCATCCTGGATTTTCCCAGTCAGGATATTTCGCTCGAAATTCCACGGACAGCAACTTCTCCGATTCTTCGGCAGACTTGCCCTGAGCTTTGAGTTCCGCGACACGCGATTGCACGGCTTTGAGGTATGTCCGCTCGATGCTGATGAGCGATGCGTCGCCCACTTCACCGTGGCCGGGAACAATCGTGCGCGGGTGAAGCTCATCGAGCTGATCCAGGATGGACAGCCAGTTCTTTCCGCTCGCGTCCGCATCGGGAAAGATGGGAAAAAATCGATTGATCACCGCATCGCCCGTAAAGAGGACTCCATCTTGCTCGACGAAGACAAAACAATCCCCCCGCGTATGCGCCGGCCCAAGCCAAAGCAGCCTCACCGTGATTCCGCCCAAATCGAGTTTAGCTTCCCGATCGAAAAGGATGTCGGGCGGGCGGGGCTTTACGTCTTGCAGGAGCGCTTTCAAATCCGGAGTCCTTTGACTGAAATTGTGGATGAACTCCGGCTGTTTTCGGTCGACTTCTTCCTGTTGCGCCTCGGGACGAATCACGATGGTATTTGCCGGGAACGCTTGCACGCCGGTCATGTGCTCGGGATGGAAATGAGTCGTCGTGAAATATAGATCGGTATTCTTGCTGACCTTGGCGAGTTCGCGCAAAACGGTCTGACCATTTCGAGGCCCCATACCAGCGTCGACGATCAGCGTCGCACGATTCCCGACGATGATGCCGATGTTGGGCACGAGATTCACGCGCCCGTCCGGGATCATATAGACATGCTCCGACACTTTGATCGTCTTGTTTTCCTGCACGAGAGGCGGAGGTTGAGACTGATTGTGGCCGAGCGGCGCCGTCTCCTGCATGTCGTTCGCAATCGCTGCAACCGTCACGCCCAGGAGTCCCAAAGCGAGAACTAGGAATGTCGTGTATCTACGATGATTCGAGCGTGACCCCATAGTTTGTTCTCCTTCAGTTGAATCGCAGTCAGTAGGGATAGCAGATAATGTATACGATGAATGCTATGGCGACGGCTCTGTCCTGTCAATCAGTATGACTTTCTAGTAGGACAGCCACTCTTGGCTGTCCGCTTCAGTGTCCTCCGGGCGAAAGCGGACAGCCAGGAGTGGCTGTCCTACTAAAATCGCAATCTGATCTGTCAGCAAGATTCGGACCGGCAAGATTGACGGTAATGATGCGAGATACAATAATTTGGTTCAATTGGAATATGGTTGAGTGTATAAGTGTGCCCACAAGGGAGGTGGCTATGAAACGGCTCCTCGCAATTTTTTTCGTTATCGGTGCGATTTGTTTCGACACGTGGTCGGCGGAAAAAGCGATCACCTTCGCGGAGGGCGGCGGCGGAGACGCCGCGGCGCTCCAAGCCGACACTTCTTTGCAATTAGCCCTCAAGAAAAAGGACGCGAAAGCCGTTGGCGCGCTCCTGGACCAGCAGTTCACCTGGACCAATGAATCCGGCCAAACCTTGACGAGCGCGCAATTCCTGCGAGACGCCGCGGCGGGCACGGTGGTGGGCGACACCGAGTACAACGACGTGAAGGCGCGCGATTACGGGCAGCTCGCCATTACCACGGGGATCGGCAAACGCACGGGACACGCGGGCACATTTTTCGCGCGCGTCTGGGTGAAGCGGGCGGCCGGTTGGCTGCTCCTTACTAATCAGGACACCCCAATTCTTGAGAAGGGTCCGCCGAGCCAGCAAGCCGCCCCCGGCGGAAAAGGCCCTGCGGCTGCGTCCGAATGCGAAAATCCCTGCCGCACGCTTCCGTACATGCCGAAAACAGCGGAACAGAAAGAAGTCGTCAAGGCCTATATGGCTGTCGAGACCGCCGTCGTTTCCCACGACGAGAAGACGTGGGCTTATCATGTCGCCGACGAATTTGTCGGGATAGGGCGGCGTTACCTCGGATCGCCCGACACAAAAGCGGGACGCGTGGGACAAATTGGAATCACCACCAATCGCGTCGTTTTGCCAAAAATGCTGTGGGGCGAGTCATATGTCTTCGGAAATGCGGCCATCATTATTGCCGACCACCAGCCGGCCGGCGAACCGCCCTATCACGTCATTCGCGTGTGGGTAAATCGAGACGGCCGCTGGCAGCTATTTCACCGGCAGGAGACCACCATCAAGGGACCCCTGCCGGCCAAAGACAAGGAAAACTAAGGTCTGGCGGAATCTGAAAGATACTCCGGGGGAAATTGGGTGCATCACGTTCTGGTCTACGGCGATTCGCTCACTTGGGGAATCGTTCCGAACACGCGCAAGAGATTTCCCTTTGACGAACGCTGGCCGGGAATTCTCGAAAATAAATTGAATAAGCTCGGCCCTCGCGTGCGGCTCATCGAGGATTGCTTGAACGGCAGGCGCACCGTTTGGGAAGATCCGTTCAAGCCGGGGCGCAACGGTTTGGCGGGCCTGGCGACGTGCATCGAAAAGCATTCCCCGCTGGCGCTCGTGATCCTGATGCTAGGGACGAACGATTTTCAGTTTTCGCATCCCTACAACAACGCGTGGTCAGCCGCTCAGGGCATCTTGACCCTGGTCAATGAAATCAGGAAGGCGCCGATCGAACCAGAGACGCCAATTCCTCCGATCCTCGTGATTTGCCCTCCACCGATTTGCTCTCCCAAGGGCGTCCTCGCGGAGAAATTCTCCGGCGCGGAACAAAGGTGCGCCGGCCTTGCCGATGCATACAGGGTGGTCTGCTCCGATCTCGGCTGCCATTTTTTTGACGCGGCAAGCGTGACAACCAGCAGCCGCGTGGACGGCATTCACCTCGACGCGGACCAGCACCTGGCCCTGGGACGCGCGCTAGTAGAAGTGGTAGCTCCGCTCTTGCCGAGAGCGTAGGTCTAGTGGCGTAGGCTTCAAGCCTGTGGGGGTTGGTGCTTGCAAGGACTAACCCCCACAGGCTTGAAGCCTGCGCCACCAAAACCGAATCAATTTAACTCGTGATCACCGGTTTGGCGGCAAGGGGTTGCGGCTTCAAGATTTCGTCGATTAGGAAAAGATCGGTCAGCAGAGCACGCAGATGGATCGAAGCGTTCAGGTTATCGATCAACTGGGAGCTGATGACGGCTTGCGCGAGAACCAGGTGAATCGTGGCGAGCGAATCGAGAGCGTCCTTTTCGAGCACGGCCAGAAATGCATGGTAGCGTTCGGCGGGCTGAAGATTTTCCTGCCTCACGGCCCTCGAGTACGCTTCGGCCAAACCCGTTAGCGCTTCGACGGCGCGATTCAGGAATTCGCGTACCTGCGAACTGGCTTGGCTGTTTTCCTTGCCGGAGAGTCCCTGGCCCGCATAGGCGAGCATGAACTCGTAACACTCTTCGATCGTACTACAACGGGCAATTACATCTTCGCGCCCCATCTATGCGGGAGCTTTCTTCGATTCAGGACGCGCCGTGGCGGGCGCCGGTTCCTCGACAGGCCAGCGTTGCGGGTCGTGGTGTTCGAGATATTTTTCGCGGCTCATCCAGCCGAAGATCATCGACTTGGTGATGAAGAATTTTTCCGGCCGGATCGCCATGTAGATGTGCACCGTGACGAGCGCGACAAATCCGACGCCCGCAAGCCCGTGCAGCACATACATCCAGCCCCAGGTCATATCGCCGAAGAGATATGGATTGCGCTCGAAGAAGGGCGTGCGCACGCGCTTCATCATGAAGAGGCCCGTCACGATCACGGAGAGCCCGGCCAGCAGCACCACCAGGTGGTACAGCTTATTTTCCAGCGGATACTTCGCGAATTTACGCGGTTCGGGAGCGGCTTGCCCCATACCGCGTTTCATTCTCCGCCCAGCGTCCTCGATGTCTACCTTGTCAGGCCAGATGGACCAGAAGTCCTGTCCGAGGAAAGCATCGAAGATGTGATAGACGACGGAAATCGAAAGAACGATTCCCGCGATCCAGTGATAGGTGACCCACGGAAAATCGACGCCCACTTTGGGGAGAAACGCGGTGAACAGCAAGGCAAGCATGGCCAGCGCCATGATCGCGTGAAACAGCCGCGCGCTGAGATTGTGCCGCGGAACGCGTTCGGGAATTCGCCCCGAGGCCGCGCCGGAAGCGCCGGCAGAGGCTGCCGAATGCGCAGGCTTGGCCCAAATGCTCACGTAGAGCGCATGGACGATCAGAAACAGCAATCCCCCGATTGCGGATACCCACAAGAGGGTCCAGGAAATATGGGTCGGCACCTGCTGTCCCCACGGACTTTGCGCCCATTGAATGAGGTTCAAGTTCCCTCCTACGCGGCCGTGCCACGAATCGCGCGCTGCACCAAGTTTCTTAGCAACGGCACCTTGTAACCGTTGTATTGCAAAGGTTCCGCTCCCTGAATCGCGAGTTGCCCGGCCATCTTGGCCGTTTCCTCGTTGCGCGGTTTTCCGGTCACGGCGGCTTCCACCGCAGTTAACCGGACCGGATGAGCGGCCACTCCATTCACGGCCAGCCGAATTCGCTGGATGGTGTTGCCGGACATCGTCATTGCAGCAGCAACGTTGACCAACGCGAAATCCCACACGGCGCGGTCGCGAACTTTTTCGAAATAAAATTGCGCGCCCGCCCACGTGGACGGGATTCGAATGGTCGTCAGCAGATCGCCCGGTTGCAGGATCGTCATCCTGGTAATATCGGTCCCGGGGCCGATGAAGTAATTTTCGGCGTCGACGACGCGCTCACCCTTCGGCGTTCGAATGACAAACTTCGCATCAAGGGCGATCAGCGCGGGCGCCGTGTCGGAAGGATTGACAGCTACGCAGCGATTGGCGTCAAAGATGGCGTGCTCGCGATTCAAGCCCGTCGGCGTATCCGCATAGCAAATGTTGCCGCCGGCGCGATAACACGGCCAGCCGCCTCTGTAATACCAGCAACGCGCATCCTGGGAGACGTTGCCGCCGATCGTGCCCTGATTGCGAATCTGCGGCGAGGCGGCTGCTTCGGCTGCGTTCGGCAGGATGCTGTACTTTTCCCGAATCATGGGATGCCGGACCACTTCGGTAAGCGTGGTCATCGCGCCAATCTCGAGACCATCGCCCGCCGCGCGTACGCCGCGCAGTTCCCTGACCTGGCTCAGATCGATCACCACTTCGGGCCGCTTGATGCGGTCCTTGAACCAGTCAAAGCTATCGAGGCCGCCGGCCAGCACCCAGGCCTTTGCGCCATGCCGGGCCTGCAAGGCGAGCGCATCATCAACCGACGTGGGCTGAAAGAGTTCGAACGCTGGTATTACGTCATGAATGACAGCCATTTTCCGTTCTCCTCATCGCTTACGGTCGCGTCTTTCCGGTCATGGCCTGCAAATCGTTTCCCGGTCACAGGACCAGGGGCCTAAATGTTGGATCTCAGCGGATCCTGAGCCGGCCTGCCCGCTTCCAGAGAAGCCAGGATGACGTCGGAAGTTACCGGCGCCCGCCGGAAGATCTCGTCGCCAAGAGCATCCGAAAGAGCATTCAAGATCGCGGCACAACCGCCTCCAACAGGCGGCTCGCCGATGCCGCGCGAACCTATGGGCGTCTCCGGATCTGGGATTTCGACTGCCGCCCATGCCATCTTGTCCGGAATATCCAAAATCGTCGGCGGCTTGGTGTGGTGAAAGCGCTTGGACACCGGCAGGCCATACTGCTGGTCGTAGACCCACTTCTGGCCGATCGTGTGCCCAATCCCTAAGATGGAACGCCCGAGAATCTGGCCTCCCAGCGCTCGCGGATGGAGGACGGTCCCGACATCAGCGTAAGCAAGAAAATCCAAAATCCGGTACTGGCCGGTTTCGACGTCGGCTTCAATCTCGGCAAATGTGGCGACGAAGGAAAATGTATTGCCGTCGTGCGGGTACTTGTCCTTCGCAACCGCCAGCAGGCCCTGGCCGGCCAGCGCCGAAGCTGACACCACCGTGAATTTGTTTATGTCCGGAGGGAGTTCGTGTCCATCGTAGACGCCTCCGAGCTGAATGGCGCGCTGAGCCGCATGCGCCAAGGTCATGCCGGCCCCTCCGCCTTTTCGGGAAACCCGCTCGTTGGCAACCACGTAATCCTCGGGCTTGCCGCCAAGGTCCTTGGCGGCAATCTGTTGCAGCTTCGTGATGGCGTCTGACGTCACGGCGTGCGCCGCGCGCGTCATGGCATGGGTCGTCTGGCTGCCGCCGGAGGGACACGTCCAGGGCAGGTTCTTCGACGTGTTGCCCCAGGTGATATCGCACTTTTCCCACGGCATGCCGAGGAGTTCAGCCACCACGCGATGCACGTCGGTCCAGGACTCCGTCCCCAAATTGCCGACTCCGGACTGAATATAAACGCGGCCATCGG
>DATNIO010000043.1:0-7784 GCA_035604385.1 Verrucomicrobiia bacterium
CAATTGGGATTCTTCCCCTGACTCGAAAAATTTTGGCAGAGCTGGCGGAGGGATTTGAACCCCCGACCCTCTGATTACAAATCAGATGCTCTACCAACTGAGCTACGCCAGCACGGCGCAAACCGAGGAAATATAACAAAACGGAACTACAATTGCAAGGGCCTCCTGTGGAAGACCTGTGCAAACCTCACCCACTTGCCGGTGGGCTCAATTTTGAGCCCAGACCCGCGTCCGATCTTCAGGTCCGTGCTGGAAACCCTATTCTACACCTATCGAGCCAGCCACCGCAACCATCACCGACCGCTTGCAAGAAGGCTCCAAAATGGGAGGCTATCGGTGATGGCGGATGCTCGGCGCCGAAAGCAAGCACTATAGATATCCAGACTCTGCTATTCTTATTCAGTAGCTTTCCATTATTGGTAATCCTCGACCTCGTGGGTGATCGGACAAATCGCGGGAGTTCAGAACTATGCTTACCAGAGATTTCTGCTTAAAAGCAGTAAAGGCATTCCGAGCAAAACACGGCCTCGACGCGCCTGATGAGAACTTGATAGCGACGCTTCACCTCATGAACTGTCACGGAATGGATTCTCATGCTGCCCTAGATCAAAGCTCTAGGAGCGGTAACGACCATGGCATCGATGCTTGGTTCTGCACTGACAGCGGACAAGAATTATTCATCTACCAGAGTAAATTAAGCGAGAGCAAATCCCTGGCACTCCGGGGGATCGACGATCTTGGCCGGGCACGTAAATGGATGGAGCAAGTTATCGTCGATGGCACTGTGGAGTCCGTCCCTAGCGACAACCACTGTCTGTTCAATTTGTACACTAAGCTTTCAGGTGTTCGCCACCAGCTGCGAAAAATACATTTTGTTCTGCTTTCACTATTTGACGAGAACGAGTTGGAGGACTCGAAAGAGTGCCGTGATTTCGAAAGTGACACCGTTAGGTGCCGACTAAATGGTTTCATTCACTCGACATCAGGCGGAAGACTCCGGCTTGAAATTTCTCAGTTCAATCTGGAGCAAGGTCTACCGGAGCGGATAAAAGTATATCCGATCGAAAAGATACCCAACGCTCGAATAGAACTCAGGAAAAATGCACATCTTGATCTCGCTTACGTCACGCTACAAAGCCTTGTTGATTTGTACCGCCAGCGGGGTGATGTGCTGTTTGATAAGAATGTTCGCCTTTCATTGATTGGCAATAAGGACGCGCGCGACAGACTGGTTCACCCAATGGATGAGACACTTGAGCTTATAACTTCGGGCAAAATGAGCCCGAACATTTTCCCGTTCTATCACCTTGGCGTGACGATTGCTGCATCGTCTGCCGCAACAGAAGAACATAACTTCCTGAACCTAGAGGCTCCCAGCGTTATTAATGGGTGCCAGACAATCGTAATTGTTAACGAGTACCTAAAGTCGTTGGAGAAGCAAAAAAACTCGGTCGCCATTGATCGCTTTAAGCAAATTAAAGTCATATGCAAGGTTGTGGTTGGGATGACGAATGATGAAGTAAAGGAGATCACGAACTCGAACAATCGGCAGAACCCGATTGAGAACTGGCAATTGTTTTCAAATGAGCCCGTTCATGTGGAGATAGAGGCGGCCCTTAAAGAGTGCGGTATCTTCTATGAGAGACAAAAGGGGAAATTCGACTCGATAATGAAGAATGGGGAGAACGCGAAGCATTACTATTCCACGAATGGCACTTACGTGCGGATTGTGGACCTGGGTCAAATTATAGCCCTAGCTCAAGGTCATCTTCAGTGGGCAGCAAAACCATCCGAAATTTTCGCGAACAAGGATAACCATAGCAAAATATTCGACAAAACGATCCCGCGATATCCGGTGGATATAATTTTTACATCTAATGTTTTCAAGGCGCTCAAACGAGGACTTAACAACTATCTTGAAATTCCGGCTCATGCCAATAGCTCCGCCCCGGTTATTTTTAGAAAGCCAATCGTTCGGGCTCAAGTCTACCGTCTAGCTCTGTTGCATTTTTATCAAAGCGAGAACCGCCGGTCAGCACGAACCGATTTTTCTAGCTCGTTGAGTAAAATCGCCAGCCCGCGGCTCGTCGATGACGCTCAAGCGTTCTACCAAAAGATGGTGACTAAGATCAAAAATTGGTATATCCAAGAGTCGAAAGATCTCAGCGCGGAGATTTCTACCAAGAAAACGGATGCATTTTTCACACTTCTGGCCAGCGAACTCGGCGTTGAAACAGTCGATTGCGCGATACCTTTCTCACAGTCGAGCCTAGATTGGACGGAGGTTCTAGGTCGGTGAAGGTAGAAATGAATAGCACGAAGAAATTTGCTGAGGAAAAACAGCGTGACGAACTGCGTAGAGAATACGATCTGCCAAAATTGAGGTGCCGCATTCGCGGGAAGTATACGGCCCGTTACAAAGCCGGCACCCACATTGTGCTCCTTTCGCCAGATGTGGCCGAGCACTTCCCCGACGAACGATCCGTCAATTCAGCTCTGCGCAGATTGATTCGGATTGCGAAAAGACCGCTCCGCCGTTCGCATTGAAGCTTGAGCAATCGCGCATTTTCCATGGATGGAACACGTTGCCGATACACGTTGGCGCGCACAAACCTTCAATGAGAGAATGCAAGTGGGAGGGCGCGCGAATGCAGCGGTTCCGGAAAACTCTTCTTATCTCTACCAGTGTTACGGTTGCCGCAATTGCTGCGGCGTTGCTTTCCTATGGAAACTTCCGGGGCAGCGCGACGGCGCACGCTTCGCCCGCTCCGGACCTGGTCTCCGCGCTGCCTGCCGGAGCGCCCACGCTGGTCTATCTGGATTTCGCCGCCTTGCGGGCTTCGTCCTTTTATCAGCACCGGCCGGACAAGGGGCCGATCTCCGTCCCCAATCAGGACTACGCGGAGTTTATGCGCTCGACGGGATTTGATTTTGAAAAGGATTTGGACCGCGCGGTGGTTGCGTCGTGGCCCGCGCCGTCCAGCAAAGAGCCGGCGAAAAACGTGGTGATCGCCGAGGGCCGTTTTGACCGGGCGAAAATTCGCGACTACGCCGCGCAAAAGGGAAAACTCGATCATCAGCAAGGGCGTGAAGTGTTTCTTTTCCCCGCGAAGGATCGGATGGCAATGAGTTCCATGACTTTCCTGGACGACCATCGCATCGCCCTCGTTACAGGGCCGAGCATCGCTCCTCTCTTCGCGGCGAATTCCAACGATCCCGCCGCCGACCCTGCCCGCGAACGGGCCGCGCGCCTGGACGGCGCCGCCATGTTCATGATCGCGCACGTGCCGCCGATTCCGGACAATGCCGGCCTGGGCGGAATGCAGGGAGCCGCGTCCGCGCAGTTGATGAGCCTGGCGCGTTCCGTGCAGTGGGTTACGCTGGCCGCGCGAGCCGAGGGCGACGACCTGCGCATTTCGCTCGAAGGGGAATGCGACAACAGCACGGACGCTCTGCAAATCAAGTCCGCGCTGGAACTCATGCGGATGTTCGCGCGCGCGGGCCTGGAAAATGCAAAACCGAGCCAGGCGATGGACAAGGCGACCCTTGCGATGCTTCAGACTTTATTGACCAGCGCGGAAGTCACGCAGGCGGCGGAGCGGGTTCGCATTCTGATTGAGCTGACGCCCGATGTTTTCAAGCTCGGCGAAACACACAAAACCCAGTAATCCAGAAACTGCCGCAGCGTGAAGTGGCGCAGGCTTCAGCCTGCGGGGGTTAAGCCTTGCAAGGACCAAACCCCACAGGCTTGAAGCCTGTGCCACTAGAACCTGCCCCCTCCAAACGTTTGGGAATTTCAATAGGTAGGTAAGATCTGCGGGGAAGGAAAATCAGTCCGCGGCGGAGGCTTGGCGCAGGTAGCGCATCGGGTTGACCGGCGCGCCATTGATGCGAACTTCGTAGTGCACGTGAGGGCCGGTGGAACGGCCGCTGACGCCGACATTGCCGATCGCATCGCCGCGTCTCAGTTGCTGACCGACGAGGACATTGAAGCTCGAAAGATGGCCGTAGTAGGTCGTCACTCCAAATCCGTGATCGACGACGACCAGGCGCCCGTAGCCCGCGCGTTCGTCGGCCTCGATGACCACGCCGTCGGCGGAAACCCGCACGGAGTCTCCGTACTGGGAGGAGATATCCACGCCCGTATGGAAGGCGCCCTCACCGCTGAACGGGTCCATGCGCTCGCCGAAGGTGCCCGTCAGGTGGCCAATCACCGGCCACAGGGTCGGCGTGGAAGTCAGGTCCGCCAGGCCCGCCGAAGAGAGCAACGTGAGGTTGCCCGCCGGAAGAGCCGCCTGTCCCGCGTTTCGTTCCAGGAAATTGAATTGCGCCACGGATTGATCGAATTGATCGAACCCGCTGTTCGACGCCTGCAAAGATTCGTCCACGCCGAACGGGCTCTGCCGAAAGCGCATGAAACCGTAAGTCATGGCCACTTCAGTGGCCAGCGATTGCAGGGAATTCATCCGGTCGTTGGTGTCTTTGACGCTGGATTGGAGCTTTTCGTAATTGTGCTTGAGGGTGTCCTGCTGCCGGCGAAGAGTATTGTAGTTGCCCACTTTCCAGAGCATCCGGGTGTAGGAACCGGCCGCCGCAAGCACGGTCACTCCGCCCACCACGGCCAGAATGGCAACCAAATGCAGCACATAGCCGGGAAGGGTGATCTTGCGGAAACTTCCCTTCCGGCTCGAGGCCACAAAAAATGTATAGGCTTCAGGCTTCATAGTCTGAAATCTCTAAAGCAAAACACGCTTTACTTTCGAGGGAGCTGGAGCCGATCATCCCCTGAGCGGCTCATGCAATCTACTCAGCCGTGTGAACCGGAAGCAATGGTACGAAACCAAACCCGCGCCAAGTCTAGTTTCAGACCTAGGCAGAGTCAACCCTTAATTTCCCGGTCCGGGACGTTCGAATTTCTTACGTGATCGGCAACCATACCCTAAGATGTCATCTATGGAACCACGCAAAGGGGGTTTTGGACAACTGTACTGACGGTCAAACGATGGTCAGCGAAGATCAACTGATCGAACGGGTCATGCGGCGGCTCCCTTCCGAGGGGGACGGCCTGCGTGTAGGCATCGGCGATGACGCCGCGGTGCTGCGCCCCAGGGGCGGCACCGAATGGGTTGTGACCACGGACGCATTTCTTGAAAACGTGCACTTTCTCCGGAAAATACACCCGGCGAAGGCTGTGGGCTATAAGGCGCTGGCCCGGGCTACGAGCGACATCGCCGCAATGGGAGCGCGAGCGCGATACTTCTTCTTGACCTTGGGGCTTCCGGACTCCTGCACCGGGGCATGGCTCGACGATTTCCTCGACGGGATGGCGCGCGCGGCCCGCCGGTTCGGCTTGATCTTGGCGGGAGGCGATACGACGAAATACCCAGCGGTCGTGGCAAGCCTCACCGTCGTGGGTGAAATCGATCCTGGCAGGGCAATTTTACGAACTGGCGCAAGGCCGGGAGACTTGCTATGCGTGAGCGGGAGGCTGGGAGACGCGGAGCTAGGTTTGAGGCTTATCCAGAGGAAATTACACAAACAGAGGCGCTGGGCCAAGCTCTTGAAGAAACATTTTTACCCGGAGCCACGGCTGGCGTTGGGACAGTGGCTTGCCGCCCATCGGTGCGCCACGTCGATGATCGACACCTCGGACGGGCTCTCGACCGACCTCGGGCACATCTGCAAGGCAAGCGAAGTCGGCGCCATCGTGTGGGCGCCGAAAATCCCGGTGGTGAAGATCCCGCCAGAATTGGAGCGCCTCGGACTCGACCCGCTTGAGCTGGCCCTCAATGGCGGGGAGGATTATGAACTTCTATTCACCGTCCCGAGGAAGTTTTCCCGGCGCATGCCTCGCAAAGTGGCGGGAATTCCCTTGACCGTCATCGGTGAAATCACGCGCGAGAAAAGGGTCATTCTTCTGGGGCCCGACGGACGCTGCAAGCCGCTTCAACCTAAAGGTTGGGATCCCTTTCGGTGATGTTGCCTGGGAACGCCATTCTCCTGAATGGCGTCGCAAAATTCGCCCGCCGCGGCGGGGAGATTGGCGTTCCCAGGTTACGGCAGCGGCGGCGCGGCGGCCGAGTAGCCGTGCGGATAAAAGTGGATAGCCACGATGTGCTGGGTAAAACGCGAGCCGAGCCAGACCGTGTTGTTGGCCTCAATCTCCACTTTGGGCACGCCGGCCACCGGCCACACTTGCGGTAGCGGGTAGTACGTAAACTTCTTGGCGTTCGGCTCGAAATATACGAGCGAATTGTTGAAGTCGTCGGTAGCCCAAATGTTGTCGAGCTTGTCGGGCCACGTCTCATAGGGGCGCGAGCGGATGGGGAGCTTGTACTCGGTGATCTTTCCGGTATCGGGATTGATGCGGCCAAGCTGGCCACCAGACCACTCGGAAAACCAGACGATGCCCTTGGAGTCCACGCCGATGCGCCGCGCGCTACCGCCCGGCGTTGGGTCCGGGTACTCCGTGTAGCTCTCCGCGACCGGATCGAATTTCACGACCATGCTTTTTGCGTAGGCCGCGGACCAAATATTTCCTTTGGGGTCGACAGCCATTCCATAGAGGCCGAGGTCCGGCGTGGGCGTCGGGAATTGCGAGATTTGCCGCGTCTGCGCGTCCAGCTTGCCGATGCCTTCGCCGTGCACATCGTCATACCAGATGTTGTCCTTCTGATCGGTGACCACTTGCAGCAGCGAACCGACGGTTGGCAGCGGATGCCGCGTCATTTTGCCGGTGGCGGGATCTAGCTCGCCCACCATCCCGCCGAATATTTCCGCCCAGTAGACATGCCCTTTGCTGTCCAGAGTGATTCCGTGAGCGAAAACAAATCCGGGCGCATCGGCAGGCAAAGGGAAAAATTTCCAGCGCTCGCCGGGATCGGTGTTTCGCGGATCGAGATGGACCATGGCGTTGGTTGGAGGATCGGCATACCAGATCGTGCCGTCCTTGGCGATAAAAGGATCGTGCAAGTACGGCTTCGGATCGGGGTTTTTCATCCGGTCCGCCGCGAGGCGCGCTTCGCGCGACTCCGAACTGATGGTCACGCCGGCGCTGTCGGCTTGTTTTTCTGACTTTTTGATCGAGGGCGCGGGAGGCGGATTCGTCAGATCGTATTCCACATAAATCGCTTTCGAGAGGGCGTCTTCGTCCACCGGGTAGGGATCGTGCTTCAGCCGCTGATTGGGAGAGTTCGGGCCAAAGTTGGCCGCGAGATACTGGACCATGGAGTCCTGGTCCGCTTTCGTGATGACGGTGTGCGACATGGGAGGCACGACGCCGCCCAAATTGAATGGGCCATGCATCATTTTTCGCAGGCCCATGCGAAAGCCCGCCTCGGTCAGATGCATCGTGTTGTAGGAATCCGGTCCGTGGCACCCAATACAGTTTTTCTTCAGCAAGTCGAGCCCCGGCCCGGGCGGATACATTTCGTCGAATGTCTTGTAGACAACGTCGCTGGGTTTTTCGGATTGTTTCTTGAGCGCGATGTTCACCGTCAGAGACTCGCCGGAAGCAAGATCCACTTTTTGCGATGGCGAGTCATAGCCATCCTGCAGAACGCTGATCTCGTAGGGGCCAGGCAACGCTTGAGGGACGGCATATTTGCCGTCCTTGGTGAACACCACGTACCAGATCATGTTGCGCAGATTGTGCGCCGTCACGCGGAAGCCGCGCACCTGGCCTTGATCCGCCGAGACGGTTCCCGCAATCGTTCCGCGCGCGGGCGTTTGCGCGCTGGCCAAGCCCGGCAGCAGCAAGACCGAAAGTGAAATAAGCAGGCCAG
>DATNIO010000044.1:0-31558 GCA_035604385.1 Verrucomicrobiia bacterium
CGCACCAACATCTCCCGCGACACTCACGAACAGATTCGCTCCGTGTTCGGCAGCGTGTTGTTCAAGACGCGCATCGGCAAGAATGTGCGCCTGGAGGAGAGCCCAGCCTATAAGGAAACGATCATGACCTTTGCGCCCAAATCGCCGGGCGCGAAGGATTACGGCAAGCTCGCCCTGGAGGTTATCCAACGTGTCGAAGAGAATGGGATTGCCCGTCACGCTGAAGATGCGGCATGACGCGCACTACGTAGAAAATCTCGCCAGCTTCAGCGGCGCCGCCATCGGCCGCATGGTTCCGGTCGACAAAATCAGGCCAAATCCCGATCAGCCCCGGAAATTTCTGGGCGACCTGCGCGAACTCACGGACTCGATCAAGGAAAAGGGAGTATTGGAACCGCTGCTCGTGCGCTTCGTGCCGCGCGACGATTGCTATTACATCATTTCCGGCGAGCGCCGCTACCACGCTTCGCGCGCCGCGGGACTGCGCGAAGTCCCTTGCATCGAGAAAATCGCGGACGACGCCGAAACGCTCGAGCTCGCGCTCATCGAAAATTTGCAGCGCAAGGATCTCACTCCGTTTGAAGAAGCGGACGGCCTGCAGCGCCTCGCCGAACAGTTTGAATACACGCATGAAGATATCGCCAAGAAAATTGCCAAGGCGCGCTCGTCGGTGACCGAAACGATGTCGCTGCGCGTGATTCCCGAAGCGCTGCGCAAGATTTGCGTCGACAGCGGCATCGTCTCGAAGTCGCTGCTCTTGCAGATCGCGCGCCAGCCGAACGAACGGAAAATGCAGGAAGCCATCCACCGCATCGCGCAGGCCGGCCTGACCCGCGACGAAGCCCGCCGCGAGCGCCAGGAGGAGCAAAACGCCGGTCCGCGCCCGCAGCCATTCATCTTCAATTACCGCCCGGAGAACGAAGCGTTCAAGCTGCGCATCCAGTTCCGCAAGAGCAATGTCACCCGCTCGGAGCTGATCGATTCGCTGCGCCGCCTCATCGAAATGTTAGAACAGGATGGCAAATCTTCCCCCGAGGATGGCAAAGCCAATCCAGCCGTCGCGTGAAGAAAACAATCGTGATTCGTGACCCGCGAGCCGTGGCCCGTGATTCGTAATTAGGAGATTACGAGTCGTTGCGCTCTCGGCTGTTAAGGTTTTCGCTGTGTCCCTCTGTGTTCTCTGTGTTAGAAGCTTTTTCTTCCCGCCGGCGATTGTGTTCGTCTAAACTCCTACTTTCATGAACGAATTTTCCCCACAACAGGTTGGCATTCTGGAGCGGCTGGTCGAAAAAGAGTTCGTCCTCGTTGCATTTCCTCTCTATGCGAACGCGGTCGGCGTGCGGAAGGGAAGTTGCACGGCGCTGCTCGACCCAATTGCCAACGGCGGGTTTCGTGTCTTTGGCGAACCGTGCGTCTTGCTGGATGGAAATCTGACCGTGCGCATCACGGAAAAAGGAAAGACCTGGTTTGTGTGGAAGAAGCAGCGCCTGGAGGCGACGCTGGAGCGAGTTTTGGAATTGGATAGCTTTGTAACTGAGCTCAAACTGCTTCTCGAGCCCCATCTAACCTGAATCTGGACGCAGATTCGTTTCGCGATTCCAAATACTCCGCGCCTTCGTTTAAGCCGATTTTTTCCCGCCGGCCTTGATCGCGTTGTACTCCAGGATCGCTTGCTTCGTGCCTTCCACGTCGATGTCCGGCGTGAGCGTGCCCTTGAATTCGTCATACAACCGGACGGTGTTCATCAGGAGCCGTTCCGGCCCCATCCAGTTATCGTACTTGCCCATCTTGATGTCCGCGGCAGCCGCGCCAGCGCTCATCTTCGCGTCGTAGCGCTTCTTGACCTCGGTCTTCAGGAAGCGGAAGTACTCTCCCGACTCCGCCAGGTCTTTCTTTCCGCCGACGGGGCCGTGGCCCGGGACGATTACATCCACGTCCCACTTCATTACTTTGTCGATGGACTCCAACCACTTGGACACATGCGCGTTGTGGCAGTAGGGGACGAGGTGGAAAAACGCCAGGTCCGCCGCGAAAAGAATTTTGTGCTGCGGCAAGTACGCCACCAGGTCGCCCCAGGTGTGCGCCGGCCCGACGAAACGGAACTCCACGACGTTGCCGCCAATGTTGTAGATCAAGTTGTCTTCAAACGTTACGGTCGGCGGCGCGAGCTTGCGCACTTCGGTGCCATCCGCGAGCCCCTCTGCTTTCGGCCATGAAGCCGGAGTGTTCGGTATGGCCTTCAAGACCTCTTGCCGGCAATAGGGATGGCTCGAAATCTGCGCGGGGACAAAGAATTGATTGCCGGCCACGTGATCGCCGTGATGGTGGCTGTTAATTAAGTGAGTGATGGGCTTTCCGCCGCCAGCCTTCTTGGACGCGGCAATGAACGCTTTGCTCTGAACGGGATATCCCAGCGCATCGAACACCAGCAGCGAATCTTCTCCCACGAAAAGTCCAGCGTTGGAGATTCCTGCATTCAGATGACCGGTGCCGCCTTCCTGCTGGTACGCGTAGACGTTCGGCGCGAGTTGCTTCAGTTCGGTGCCCCAGCTGGGCATCACCGGATAGCGATTGTCAATCGGAGGAAGTTTTTCCACAGAAGCGCCGAAGATGCGCGGCGAGGATTCGTCGACGCGCGGCGCCATTTGCGCCCAAAGTTTTTCCAGGCCGCCCGCCCCGACGATTCCGGCAGTCAGCCCAAGCCCCGCCCATCCGGTGCGCGCCATTACTTCGCGCCGGGTCAATCCCTCACTCTCAAACTTTTTTTCTTCCGCCATGGCTCCTCCAAAATTTCCACGCCTCTGACGAGCGATTTTGTTTTGATCTTCCGACTGCCAAAAGGAATTCCGGCCAAGCACCCACAAGCGGTGGCCATTGTACACCTGTTCCGACACATCGATTCCCTCATGACTCTAACCTTCGTGCGGCGGGAACAAGCCAGGCCGGCAAAATTGACAGGAAGTCGTTTAGTGCAAGGGAGGCATCATTTCCTGGAACGCCATATATCGTGGTCCCCGGATTGGGTAAACTAGGGACAGCCTGGAAGCCACCGCCGTTCACTTGGAAAAACCGTCAGTCAAGGAAGGTCCCTGTTGGTGATCATCTTTTTTCTCGGCATCACCCTCATGATCGTTGCGCCGTTCCTGCGGCGCTACGACAAGGCTCCTCTCGCTCTTGCTGGCGGAGCATTTGCTGTACTCGCGGTTGCCGCAATTGGCCTTGTGCATGTCGACCCGAGGATCGGCCAGGCGGCGATCGAATCGAATCGCAAGGAATATCTGTTCTCCCTGGCCTGCGAGCTGCCGGTATTTATCCTCGCGCTGATTTCCTGGAAGCGGTTCAAGTGGGCGTTTTGGCTGGGGTGGGGGATCAATCTTGCTTTTAGTCTTCTTGTCTTGGCGATCGTCGTAGAGCTTGAATTTTTTTGGCACTGGTAGGTCCGCGCTCCACCAATCCCCGCACTGGCGTTGATTTCTTTTCAAAAGTTTTCGTTTCCTCTTTTGTTATGCTTGCGGGCATGAAATCACTTCTGATCGTTGTAGTGATGGCGATCGCCAGCGCGATTGTCCTCCGCGCCGCGCCCCAGGCAGGAACGGATGCGCGTGCGCGCGAACTGATCCAAACGCTCCACCTCACGGTTTTGCCCAAGGAATCCGGATATCTCGGGATCATTGGCCGCTCCGAGCAGAGGGTCAACGTGGACGGGCGCGCGCTCGCCGTGCAAAGCCAGAACTATTACATGCTCACCCGCGAACGGCCGATCAACTATCTCCACTGGCTCGTTCCCGACGACACGCACATCCTCATCGAGGGCGGCCCGGTGGACTATTTCATCTTTCATCCCGACGGCCGCGCGGAAAAAGTAACGCTTGGCCTGGACCTCGCCGCGGGTCAAAGGCCCGTGGTGGCCGTGCCGGGCGGCTGCTGGAAAGCGTTGCGTCTTCGCGACGGGGCGAGTTACGCCTTGATGGCCAACACGCTCTCGCCGGAGTTCACCCCTGATCGCGTGAAGATTGGCGCCGGTCCGGAGTGGGTGAAACGATTTGCGAACTCCGCTCCTTGGGCGACCCCGAAGGACCTGCGCGATCTGATCGGTCCGAATTGGATGCTGCAATAGCCCGGCAATTGCCTCTGTAATTGCCCCACTAATTGCCTGATCACGTTGATAGCCCGAGACTTTGCGGGTCATTGCGCACATCTTGACGTGATCCGCGTCACTGACGGCAATTGCTCATGGCAGGCACCATGGGACGATATTGGAGGCGCCCATGACCGGCAATTCCGCATCCGCAAGAACGCTGTGCCTGCTCAACGAAAATGCGCAATGCAACCCCATCTGGGTGTCGAAGCCGGATGGATTGAAGCTCGTTCACTTCCAGACTCTACAGGAGGAATTGACGGGCCAAGAACACCCACCCGTCGACACCGCCTTCGAAAAATGTGAACGGCTATGCTTGCAAGGCGGCAATTTGTGATAATGGCGTGGAATTCCTGTTACCGGGATTCCACCAAAATGCATGGAATGAGGAAGGGCCATGAAAAGTTTGCTCAGCGGAATGTTCGTAGCAGGAATGATGTATGTGGCCTTAGTGGTGCTCGGGGGTCTTGCGCCGACGATTGGTCTCCCCCTGAACCTGCCGCAAAGCGCTGGGAAATCTCCAGAGAGGCCCGGCGACAGCCAGGATGTAATGACCGCTGACCATGCTCTGGTTATGGCGTTAGCCAAAACGGACAATGCCGCGGCTGAAAAGATGTTCGACGAGGAGTTTGTTTGGACGAATTCGGACGGCGAAACGGTCACCCGCGCAAAAGTTCTGAAATCCTGGCCCAAACCGCCGCTCGGCGATGAGAGCGGCGCCCAGGTCAGCGAACGCAGCTATGGGCAAGTAGGCGCCGTGCAAGTCGCCAGCGGCAAAGTCCACATCCTGCGCATCTGGGTGAAGCGGCCAGCGGGCTGGCGGCTGCTCGACTATCACGAGGTCACGCAGCGCTCCGGCGCAGCGCCGCCGCCCGGGCCGGGAACCAACGACTGCGAAAATCCCTGCAAGGGCGTGCCCTACACGCCGAAAGATGACGCCGAAAAGGGCATCCTGAAATCCTGGGGCGAGCTGGAAACCGCCGTCACGAACCATGACCCTAAAGGCTGGTCGCCTCACTTCCTCGACGAGTTCGTCCTGATCGCTTCGGGCGGCGCCGATCCCGTCACGAAAGCAGGCAGGCTGGAGCAGCTCAGCAAGCCCGGCTTCGGCCCGGCGCCGCCGCAACTGGCGGCCAATCCTGAGGTGCGCTTTATCCATTTTGGCGACAGCGTGGTGATGATCGCGCAAGCCAATCCCTATTCCGGCAAGCCCGCGCACATCAGCCGCGTATGGGTGTACCGCGAGGGAATGTGGCGGATGGCGTTCAGCTATCAGACCACGATCCAATCGGCCGCGCCCATCGTCCCGCCAAAGTCCTAGTCACTGGTGACAAGAAAACGGCAACCGGAATGCCGCGCCATTCCATTATTAATTCTTCGAAGGATCGGTTCTGTTATTCTTCTGGCCCCCGCCTCTCCTGTAAGCGATTGACATGAGAAAGTTGCTAGCCTAAGGTCTTACACAAAATCAGAGAGGAATTCTCAGTTTCCTGATTTCTTGAGTCGAAACATGACGAATGCAGAAAAGTGCAGTATCGCGGATTGTGGCCAGGCAATCGCCGCGTCGCTCGACGGCGAGTCGCTCTGCCGCGAACATTTCATATCCATTTGCTACGAGCGGCTTGACCACTACGACGAAATTCGGAAAGGGCCCGGCTTGAGCGCCACCGATACGGAATCGGTGCGCCGTTTCATTCACGAATGCACGCGTTCCGCGGACGAGATCGAGCACTCGGCGCTGGATCTCGATAATCTGGACCGGGCCAAGCTTCTGCACATTATCCTGACGGCCAGCGAACTCGGGCGTCATCTGCGGCGGAGTCCGCGCATGGTGGCGGCGATCGCCGTGCGGCTCAGCTCGGAGAAACTTGGCGGCGCATGGGAAGAGGACACGGAAACGGTACTGGTCAGCCGGTACGGCGCGCTGGTGCGGTGCAAACATCCTGCCAAAGCAGGCGAGACCCTCCACGTAATACGCGCTGATACAGGGGAAAAAGCTGTGGCCCGAGTTGCCTGGCAACGGCCTTCGGGTAATTCGGGCAATGAGGATGTCCGAATCGGAGTCGAGTTTGTCGGCTGCGAAAATTTCTGGGGCTTGGATTGGGGAGTCGTCGAGGAAGCTCGTTGAATCGCGCCACTTTAACAGGCTGCGGAAAAAGTAGTTTATTTTGTCATTCCGAGCGAAGCGAGGAATCGCTCTTCGATTTGACCTCATGCAAAGAAAGAGAGATTCCTCGCTTCGCTCGGAATGACAAAAGGAGTGGGGCCCTTTTTCCGCAACCGGTTAAGCCTATTTGGTGCGGCAAGACCCTTTAGCTTCGCCGGCGCAATTCCAATCCGTCCGGCAATTCTTTGGCGGTTATTTGTACGTGTAAGCTTCTTTCAATTCGGATTGCTTGCTGTCGTCCTCCGGAAGCCAGCCGCTCACTACTAATTCCAAATCATGCGCGGTAGCAGTCTGTTCCGGATAGCTGATTGCTTCGATCTTGAAAGAAAAGCGATCGCTCGCTCCCGCTGCGTCCGACAAGCCTTCCGCAAGATGCGCGGTGACTCGTTGCACTCCCTCCTGGCTGACACCCGGGAGAATTACGCCAAAGTGCGCGGGCCTCAGGATGTAGATGGAATCTTGTTCGCGCAGTTTCCTCGAGATAGCTTTTGCGGCATCGCCAAGAGCGGACATCCCCAGGCTTGGCTCCATGAAAGCGGCATGCAATTGGATGGAAATCACCAGCACGGAAAGTTCCAGTTCTGACGCGGCCGCACGGCGGAACTCCATGGTCAACCGGTCTTCAAACGTGTTGAAGTTCGGCATGGTGGACAACAGGTCGGCGCTAGCCTGCCGCAAAGCCTCGGAAGACCGCTTCCGGTCCATTGCCATCTCGCGTCGAAGACGATGAATCGTGATCTGGCGGTCCACAATGTAGGCGACAAGGAGACATGAAAGCGCGCAGAACCCGAAGAAGGCAATCTGCGGAACCTTGTTCTGCGCATTTTCCCGGCTTGAAAAAACCGCCGGATACATGAGCAGGGCAAGACCCCCGGCCAGTACGACGATCGCCAAACACGCGAAAAGACTCAATTGAAATGCGCGCTGTTCCAGATCTGTGGATGCGCCTTGCTCATGCTCAGTCATAAGGGTATTACCACACAGAAAAAGTATACTCAAAAGCAAGCTCGCAGAGTGGACCGGTAATTTCCGAGTTGCCCGAAAAGACATGCACATACCTTTCGAGACCGGAAATTGGGACGGATTGCCGGTTCATCCCGCGCGCCGATCATCGAGTGATTGTTTATATTTATTTTAATATGCGGCTCTTAACTAATTCGGGGGATCGAGTTCGCTCCACGACGCGTCCACTTGCGGGGTCCGCCCTTCCGAACTCTCGAAAACACTTTGGGCAATGAACCAGGGGCCAGCCGCAGGCGGAACGCCATTTTCCGATGTGATGCTTATCACAACGGAAAGGTGCATTACATCACAGGCAGACGCACTCACATCCACTAATCTAAGCAGCGTGATAAGAAGGAAAATGTCCGGAGATTCGATCGTTTATGTCGTTGTCATCCGGGTTTATACTTATGGGGTCGTTCAGCCTCACTGCGGGCAGCAAACCCCTTCCGTCCCGCAAGATCACATTTCTTACGCATCGATCATGCGCTCCACTTGGTGAAGGGATTGTCCATGCCAAAGACGATGGAAATACTTGACGGAAACCAGGCTGCCGCGTCGGTTGCCTATCGCACGAGCGAAGTGATTGCCATCTATCCGATCACTCCGGCCTCGCCCATGGGCGAATGGGCGGATCAATGGAAAGATGAAGGCCGGCGCAACGTCTTTGGCACGGTTCCCACGGTCATCGAAATGCAAAGCGAAGGTGGCGCGGCCGGCACGCTGCATGGCGCGTTGCAAGCCGGAGCGCTCGGCACGACGTTCACCGCTTCGCAGGGGCTGCTTCTAATGATCCCGAATCTGTATAAGATCGCGGGAGAATTGACGCCCACGGTGATACATGTGGCTGCGCGGACCATTGCCACGCACGCGCTCTCGATCTTTGGCGATCACAGCGACGTGATGGCGGCGCGCGCAACTGGATTTGCCATGCTTTGCTCCTGTTCCGTGCAGGAGGCGAGCGATTTCGCGTTGATCGCTCATTCCGCGACCCTCGAGGCCAGAATCCCTTTTCTGCATTTCTTTGACGGCTTCCGCACGTCCCACGAAGTGAACAAGATTTTTCCGCTATCCGACGAGGACCTGCGCGTCATGCTCGACGAAGACGCCATTCGCCGGCATCGCGACCGCGCGCTCACGCCGGACCGCCCCAAACTGCGGGGCAGCGCCCAAAATCCCGACGTTTTTTTTCAGGCGCGCGAAGCCGCGAATCCCTTTTACATTGCAACACCCACCATCGTTCAAAACGCGATGGATCGTTTTGCAGCCCTCACCGGGCGCTCGTACCACCTCTGCGATTACGTAGGCGCGCCGGACGCGGAGCGCGTCATCGTCCTCATGGGCTCCGGAGCGGGAGCCGCCGAAGAAGCGGTCGCGGCTCTGAACCATCGCGGGGAGAAAGTCGGCTTGCTGAAGTTGCGGCTGTTCCGCCCGTTTCCCGGGGAGCCTTTTCTTGCCGCCTTGCCGAAAACAGTCCGCGCGATCAGCGTTCTCGACCGCACGAAGGAGCCGGGGAGCCCGGGGGAGCCCCTGTACATGGATGTCATCACCCTGTTTGCCGAGCTTTCCGAAAAAGACCGGGCCCAGCGCGTTTGGCCGCGGATCGTCGGCGGACGCTACGGCCTCTCCTCGAAGGAATTCACTCCCGCCATGGTGAAGGCCGTGTTCGACGAATTGAAAACGGAAAAGCCAAAAAATCATTTCACGATCGGCATACAGGACGACGTGACGCACACCAGCCTCGCCTACGATGCGTCGTTTTCGACGGAAGATCCGAGGACAGTGCGCGCGATTTTTTATGGATTGGGCTCCGACGGCACGGTCGGCGCGAATAAAAACTCGATCAAGATCATCGGGGAAAACACGGCCAATCACGCGCAGGGATATTTCGTGTACGACTCGAAAAAAGCGGGATCGGTCACCATCTCGCATCTGCGCTTCGGTCCGCAGCCGATTGAATCCACCTACTTGATCACGCGAGCCAGCTTTGTGGCCTGCCACCAATTCTCCTTCGTGGAGCGCGCGGACGTACTCGCCGCGGCCGAACCGGGCGCGACGTTCCTGTTGAACTCGCCCTTCGCCGCCGATCAGGTGTGGAACCATTTGCCCCGCAAAGTGCAGCAACAAATTCTGGAAAAGAAACTGAAGTTTTACGTCATCGACGGTTATTCGGTCGCGCGGCAGGCGGGCATGGGCAGCCGCATCAACACGATCATGCAGACCTGCTTCTTCGCCATCAGCGGCGTGCTGCCGCGCGAAGAAGCAATCGCCGCCATCAAGCGCGCCATTCAGAAAACTTACGGCAAGCGCGGCGATGCCGTGGTTCAGAAAAATTTCGCCGCGGTGGATGCGTCGATCGCTCATTTGCACGAAGTTAAAATTCCTCGAGCGGTGAGCAGCCCCTTCGATATTCTGCCGCCGGTTCCGGAAATCGCACCGGCGTTCGTTCGCGGCGTCCTCGGCGAAATGATTTCCGGCAACGGCGATTCGCTCCCGGTGAGCGCGTTGCCGCCCGACGGCACGTTTCCGACCGGCACGGCCCGATGGGAAAAAAGAAATATCGCGCAACAGATTCCCGTTTGGGACGAAGACCTCTGCATTCAGTGCGGAAAATGCGTGCTGGTCTGCCCGCACGCCGTCATTCGCGCGAAAGTTTATGATGCGGCCGAGCTCTCCGCCGCTCCCCCGGAGTTCAAATCCGCGGACCCGCGATGGCGGGATTTCGCGTCCCTTCGCTACACCCTCCAAGTCGCGCCGGAAGATTGCACGGGCTGCCGCCTCTGCGTGGAAGCTTGCCCGGCGAAGAGCAAAAGCGAAGCGAAACATAAGGCGATCAACATGGAGGAGCAGGCGCCAATTCGCCAAACCGAGAGCAAGAATTGGGATTTTTTCCTGTCGATCCCCGATTTCGATCGCAATCGTTTGTCGCACTCGCAAGTCAAGGACGTTCAATTGCTCGAGCCGCTCTTCGAATTTTCGGGCGCGTGCGCGGGCTGCGGCGAAACGCCCTACATCAAGCTCCTCACGCAATTGTTTGGCGACCGCGCGCTTATCGCGAACGCCACTGGATGCTCCTCGATCTACGGCGGGAACTTGCCGACCACGCCCTACACGTCCAATTCGGCCGGGCGCGGCCCTTCCTGGTCAAATTCCCTGTTCGAAGACAACGCCGAATTCGGCCTGGGCATGCGCCTGGCCGTCGATAAGCAAGCCGACTATGCGGCCGGGCTTTTGCGGCGCCTGTACGGGCAGATCGGACAGTATCTTGTCGGCGCAATCCTGGAGGCGGATCAGTCCACGGAAGAGGGAATCGCCGCGCAGCGCGTTCGAATCGCCGAACTGAAACTGAAGATTTCCACCATGCCCAGCCAGGAGGCGCGCGACCTGCTCGCTGTCGCCGACGCGCTCGTCCTCAAGAGCGTTTGGCTCGTCGGCGGCGACGGATGGGCCTATGACATCGGCGCCGGCGGCCTCGACCACGTGCTTGGTTCCGGAATGAACGTGAATGTCCTGGTTCTCGACACCGAGGTTTATTCGAATACCGGCGGACAAATGTCCAAGGCCACGCCGCGCGGCGCGGTCGCCAAGTTCGCCGCCGGAGGAAAAGAAACACGGAAGAAAGACCTGGCGATGGAGGCGATCAGCTACGGTTCGGTCTACGTTGCGCGCGTAGCCATGGGGGGCAGCGACACGCACACGGTGAAAGCCTTCCGCGAAGCGGAAGCGTATCTCGGACCGTCGCTCATTATCGCCTACAGCCATTGCATCGCACACGGATACGACATGGCGTTCGGCCTGAATCAGCAGAAATCCGCCGTGCTCTCCGGTTACTGGCCGCTCATGCGCTACAACCCGGCGCTCCGCGAACAGGGAAAGAATCCCTTTCAGCTCGATTCGAAGGCGCCCAGCATTCCGCTGAAGCAATTCGTGTATGAGGAGGCGCGCTACTCGATGCTGGCGCGCAGCCACCCGAGCGAGGCCCGCGAACTTCTCCGCCTGGCGCAGGACGACGTCGATCGGCAGTGGCGCGTCTATGAAAGCCGGGCGGCGATGGCAGGGGAAGGGCAGCCCGCGCCTGATTCGCCGCAAGAAGCGGCCGAAACCGCAACCCTGGTCGCGAAGGGAGGCGAGGAAGAATGATCGATCTGAGCACCACCTACATGGGCCTGCAGCTGAAAAATCCGGTCGTCGCCTCGTCTTCGCCCTTGTGCGATTCGGTGGAGAAGATCTGCCTTCTCGAGGATCACGGCATTGCCGCCGTGGTTTTGCCCTCGTTGTTTGAAGAACAACTGATTCTCGAGAGCGAATCCGTGGATTCGGACCTGTCGCGCGGAGCGGATGCCTTCGTGGAATCGTCCACCTTTTTTCCGGAACTTGCGGATTACAACCTGGGTCCGGAGGGGTACCTCGAGCTCATTCGCGGGGCGAAAAAATCCGTTTCCATTCCCGTCATCGCCAGCTTGAACGGGGTGACGTCCGGCGGCTGGGTGCGATACGCGCGCGAAATGGAACAGGCCGGCGCGGACGCGATCGAATTGAATATCTATTCGCTGGTGACCGACCCGTCCCGGACCGCGGCGGAAGTGGAAAAAGATTACTGCGCATTGGTGCGCAAGTTGAGGGAAAACCTGAGGATCCCCATCGCTGTAAAGCTTTCCCACTTCTTCAGCGCCATTGCAAATTTTGCGAGCCATATCGATACATCCGGCGCGAACGCCTTGGTCCTCTTCAATCGGTTTTATCAGCCCGACCTGGACATCAATCAGATGGAAGTCGTTCCCAGCCTCACCCTCAGCCATCCCAGCGAATTGCTGCTGCGGCTCCACTGGGCCGCGGTGATCTATGGCCACATCAGCGCGGACATTGCCGTGACGGGCGGCGTGCATCGCGCCGAGGACGTCTTGAAATCGGTGATGGCCGGCGCGCACGTCGCCATGATGACGTCCGCGTTGCTGCAAAACGGCGTGGCCCACCTCGATACCGTGCTGTCCGGCATCGTCCAATGGATGGAAGAGCACGAATACCAGTCCATCAACCAAATGCGCGGAAGCATGAGCCAGCGGAACGTGCCGGACCCCGCAACGTATGAGCGGGCCAACTACATGCGCGTAATAAGTTCTTATGCGCTGCGTTCCCCGATTCGATGATCCATCCGGTGTACGCGCTTAAGAATTCCCAACACGCTTAGGGTCCTCATAAAGGTTTTGTCTCTTTCGCCGATCAGCTTAATGAAGGGGCAGGCCAAGCCCGGAGACGAAGGGGGCTAATCTGGCCTTTCTCCTCAAGAGGAGTCTAATGGATTTCGATCGCGCCATCGCTGCTCATTCCTCATGGAAAAATAAGCTCGCTTCCTATCTGAAGAACCCCGATCGTTCGATTAAGGCCGCCGATGTCGCCTTGGACGATCATTGCGAACTCGGCAAATAGATCGCCGGAGAGGGAAAACAATTTGCAAGACTTCCGGAGTACACGAGCTTGAAATCGGAGCATACCCGCTTTCACAAGGCCGCTGCCGACGTCGTCCGCCGTGCCGACAGTGGTCAAAATGTTTCGGAAGAGGTTGTCCTCGGAGGGAAAAGCGAATTCCTTTCCGCATCCGCTGCCGTCGTCCGGTCCATCGTGGCGCTGAAATCTAAAGTGGTGACTGTAGGCACGCGTTAGTGCCCGCAGGTATTGATCGATCTGCCTTCAAATTGATGGCCATTGACGGACGCGTCTTCGTGACGAGCCGGCAGAGACTGGTTCGTCGCGAAGATTTCACTCCCTTCGGATGCTTCTCATCCGCAGCGCGATCATCCAAAGGACCATACATCCTGCCTTTCTCGAGACGGCCCCGGGCATATTCATGGCCGAATTGAAACGCTACTCCCCACTGGCGGCCTTGCCTTCTCTTTAAACCGCAGGTAGCATAGTAAGTCCGCGTTTGGTTTGATCCCGCCTAAAGAATCCGTGGTTTTGGAGTGGCGCGGAGGCGTGTGGCTGAACCGGCGGCATGAGTCGAGGGCGTTGATTTCACTCGCCCGGTTCCGTGAATGAAAGTGCGAATGCAAGCAGGAGCAAGAGGCCGATGAAGTCGATCGTGGTGGTGGGCGCGCAGTGGGGCGATGAAGGGAAGGGCAAGGTCGTGGACTACCTTGCCGCCTCATTCGATTACATCGCGCGATGCGCGGGAGGCCACAACGCCGGCCACACCGTTATCTTCAACGGAAACCGTTTCGTGCTGCAGTTGATCCCCTGCGGGATTTTGCGTCCCGGCAAGCACGCGGTGATCGGTTCGGGAGTGGTCGTGGACCCGGCGGCCCTGGTGGTAGAACTGGACACGCTTGCAAAAGCCGGAATCGACGTCACGGGACGTTTGCATCTTTCCAACCGCGCGCACTTGATCTTTCCCTATCACAGGCAAATGGAGAAGGCGGCCGAGGCGGCCCGCGGCGCGTGGAAAATCGGCACGACATCGCGCGGAATTGGCCCGGCCTACGAAGACAAAATGGCGCGGCATGGAATTCGCGTCGGCGACATGCTCGATCCAACTCGATTTCGGGAAAGGCTTGCCCGTGTGATCTCGGAAAAGGATGCCGTTTGCCGCGCGACCTACGGCGTGCCCCTGGATACCGCGGGACTCGCCGATCAATATCTCGCGCTGGCCGAGCGGCTTCGCCCGCTCGTGGCGGATGTCTCGGAGCTGATCAACGACGCGCTGGACGCCGGGCGGTCCGTTTTGTTTGAGGGCGCGCAAGGCACCATGCTGGACATCGATTTCGGAACCTATCCGTTCGTCACCTCCTCGAACGCGATTGCCGGCGGCGCCTGCACGGGCCTCGGCGTGGGTCCCACGCGGATCAATAGCGTGGCCGGAGTGACCAAGGCCTACACAACTCGCGTCGGCAGTGGCCCTTTTCCCACCGAGATGCCCGACCTCGAAGCAACCGAAGTGCGCGACCGCGGAAAAGAATATGGAGCGGTAACGGGAAGACCGCGGAGATGCGGTTGGCTGGATCTTGCCGTGCTGCGCTACGCCGTGCGCATCAACGGAATCACGTCGCTGGTCGTGACCAAGCTCGACGTCTTCGATACGCAAAAAGAAATTCAAGTGTGCACGGGCTATCGCTTCAAGGGCGCGCCAGTGAAGGAAATGCCCGCGTCCGCCGAGGAACTGGCCGAAGTCACGCCGGAATATCGCACGCTTCCCGGCTGGCAGTCGGATACTTTCGGTGTGAAAGACATCGAGAAGCTTCCGCGCGCCGCGCTCGACTACTTGAAATTTATTTCCGATTTTCTGGGCGTGGAAATCGGCATGATTTCAACCGGGCCGGACCGCGATGCCACCATCGTTTGCGCCGGCACGCAACTCGCCAAATGGATCTGATAAGCGAATCCCATGTTGTCCTACACTGACGCGCGGCAAAAAGTAATCGAGGTCGCGGGAGCAATTCTGCGGCCAGCGCTGCGAACACAGGTTGAAATCGAGCAGGCTTTCGGCCGCATCCTGGCCGCGCCTGTCCTTGCCGATCGCGACTATCCTCCCTTCGATCGAACGACGCGCGACGGTTTCGCGGTTCGCGCCGAGGATGCGCAGAAGCCCGGCGCGCGCCTCGAATGCATAGGCGAACTTCGCGCGGGCGGACATTTTGATGCGACGGTCCTCCCCTGCCAATGCGTCGAGATCATGACGGGCGCAAGCATACCGCGCGGCGCGGACGCCGTCGTGATGATCGAGCACACGAAGCGCGACGGCCAGACGATTACGCTGGATCGCGCGGCGCAGAAGGGCGATCACATTGTCCCTCGCGGCAGCGAAGCGCGGGCGGGTGCGCTTCTGGTCGCGCCAAAGACTCGCCTGGGCTACGCGGAGATGGCCCTAGCGGCGCAAGCAGGCGCCACGCGCCTCGAAGTATTCGCCTCGCCAAGGCTCGCAATCCTTTCCACCGGCGATGAAGTCGTGGACGCGCGGACTATGCCAGGTCCACTACAAGTCCGGAACAGCAACGGCATCTCCATCGAAATCCTGGCGCGCACAGCGGGCGCGGAAACAATCCAGCTCGGAAACGCGCCGGACGAAAAAGGCGCGCTGCGATCAGCCATCGAACGCGGCCTCGAAGCGGACATCCTGGTTCTCTCCGGCGGCGTATCCATGGGCAAGTACGATTTGGTCGAGCAAGTACTCGCCGATCTCGGCGCGGAGTTTCATTTTACAGGCGTGCAGATTCGTCCCGGTCGCCCCGCTGTTTTTGCTACATGCCGGGGAAAACTCGTCTTCGGCCTGCCGGGAAATCCGGTTTCCACGATGGTGACGTTCGAGCTTTTCGTCCTGCCGGTCGTAGATATGTTCAACGGCGCGGCGCCGCGTCCGCTGCCGGTCTTTCGCGCCAAGCTTGCGACCACGGTACGCGAAAAAGGTCCAATGACCCACTTCCTGCCCGCGCGGATCGAATGGGAAGGCAGGGAAGCGCGCGTCACGCAGTTGCCCTGGCAGGGCTCCGGCGATATCGTAGCCCTGGCCCTGGCGAACGGTTTTCTGATTGTCGGGCCCGAGCGGCCGGAAATCGCCCCGGGAGAATGGGTGGACGTTCTCCCGCGCCGCGGTGCAATTTAATCCTTTGTTGCCAGGACGGGCCGAGAATTTAGCTCTGTAGCGCCCGCCTTCAGGCGGGCACGGGTGATTCGAGCGCATGCCCGCCTGAAGGCGGGCGCTACAGATAACTGACAAGTCTGATTTGCCGGACGGGCTTCCTAGTTCCCGAAGCGAATGATGAAACAGCTTACACATTTTCGAAAACGCGGCGAAATCGCCATGGTCAACGTGACCTCCAAAGACGTCACGGAGCGGACGGCCCTGGCGCGCGGCTTCGTGCGGATGTCGCCGACGGTTTTGCGCGCTCTCCGCCAACAGAAGCTTCCCAAGGGCAACCCCCTGGAAATCGCGCGAATTGCGGGGATCGCGGCGGCCAAGCGCACCTCGGAGTGGATACCTCTTTGTCACCCGTTGCCGCTGACTCACATTGATGTGACTGCGCGGCTATGCAAGAATGGCGTGGAGATCGCATCGCGCGTCACCGCGACGGCGCGGACCGGCGTGGAGATGGAAGCTCTCGTGGCCGTGTCGGCGGCGGCGCTCACGGTTTACGACATGTGCAAGGCCCTGGACAAGGGCATGGAAATCAGCGACATCGTTTTGGTCGAAAAAATCGGCGGCAAGAGCGGCCACTATCTGCGCCGGAACCGGAAGAAGTAGCACCCTCGATGAAAGATCCGTCACAAGGCGTGCAGGTGCTGATTGTCGATGACAATCCCATGATCCGCGACCTCATGTGCCGCGGCATGGAATCGCACTGCGCCGTGATTTCCTCGAGCGATGGCGCGGACGCGCTTCTCAAGTCCATCGACAATCCTCCCGATTTAATCATCTCCGATTTCCGCATGCCGGGGTTGGACGGGCGACAACTCTTCGAGAAATTGCGCAGCCGCGAGAACACCCGGAATATTCCCTTCGTTTTTGTCGCCAGCCGCGGCGATATCGAAGAAAAGTTGCGCCCCGCGGTGGGCGGCGTCGTCGAGGATTTTATTCCCAAGCCGTTTTTCGTGGCCGACCTGGTCCGCCAGGTGAAGAAAATCGTGGACCGCCTGCACCTGGAAAAAATGCAGAAGCATGCCTCGCGTCCCGGAGTCATTCAAGGCCGCCTCGAGGAAATGAGCGTCACCGAGCTCATGCAATCGCTGGAAATGGGGCAGAAATCCTGCCGCCTGCGCCTGCGCCATGGCGGGGAAGAGGCGGAGCTTTACTTCAACGCGGGCCAGTGCAAGCACGCTCATTTGGGCGGCACGGAAGGCGATGCGGTGGCTTATCAGGTCATCGGATGGCTTGACGGCGATTTTGAAATCGACTTTGGAGCGACTTCGGACCGCGCGACCACTACGCTTTCCACCACCGGCCTCCTCATGGAAGCCATGCGCCTGATGGACGAAGCCAATCAGAGCGTGCAAAGCTAGGTCTTAGTGGCACAGACTTCAGTCTGTGGGTTTTCGACAATGTGCCCAGCCCGCCCCCGCTAGCCAAGATCAAGTGGAACCCCACAGACTGAAGTTTGTGCTACTTTAAACTCTTCCCATGCGTGTGGCCATCCTCACCATCAGCGATTCCGTCTCACAAGGCACGCACAAAGATGCTTCCGGTCCAGGCCTGCGCGAGCGGTGCGCGTATCTCGGCTGGGAGGTCGTCTCCGAGGCTGTCTTGCCCGACGAGCCCGCAGCAATTCGTGACCGCCTCGCAGCTCTTGCGGACAGCGGAGCAGCCGATCTGATCCTGACGACCGGAGGCACTGGAATCGGCCCGAGGGACTCCACTCCAGAAGCCACCGCGGAAGCCTGCCAGAAACTCTTGCCTGGAATTTCCGAACTGATGCGCGAAGAGGGAAGGAAAAAGACTCCGCGTGCCGTCCTTTCTCGCGCCGTCGCGGGCGTTCGCGGGCGCACTTTAGTTGTCAATCTGCCGGGCAGTCCGCGCGGCGCTGTCGAATCGCTCGACGCCGTCGCGGAGTTGTTGCCCCACGCCCTGCAAGTCCTGGGCGGCGCGCGCCACGACTAAACTCCTGGTTTGAAGAGTTGAAGGACCGCGTTCCAGCGGGTGCAAAATGACCAAGATTGTTTGGTGGATTGCTCGCAATCATCCCCGGCATATTGGCTTTTCCCCGGGCCTGGTTGGCGGATAACTAGATTCCGCGCCAGATTTAGAATAAAAATATGGACCGGAAAGCTCCCCGCCGCATCCAATCACAAGGAACTGTAGGGAGACACAGTGCAGGATCAAGATTCCATCCCGGTTGGCGCCGCGCTCGACAAATGGTCTGAGGACCCGTGGACGAATGGTGTCCAAGTGGACCGCATGGAGGATATGGAGAAGTTAGTTGTCCAGACCCGGAACAGCCTCTACGAAATCATAATCATCGATGGCCGGCGCGGCGAAATCCTGGTTCGCGGCGGGCAGTTTTTTCCGGAGTTGACTCCGGCGCGCCTCGCTGGTGCCACGCTCGGAGGCAGCTTCTGCAAAATGCGAGGAATTTACGCGGGCTTCCGGATGGAGATCAACGCGAACGGCAAGCGCACGGTGACCACTCCCGTAGAATCCATCGGACTTCTCACCTGACTTTCAATGCTAGTACGTACCATGCTTTTCGTTTGCACCCCGTCTCCTGTATTTTCCGCGACACATGAAACTCCAGCCATCGTGGGGCTAATTGCACAATCTAGAGGATCGGCGAAGGAAGAATGTTGACGGACGGCTTGGCCTCGTCAACAATGCTGGCACCATGAAAACGACACATTCGAGCAAGCTGGCAGACAAGCGGCTGGCCGTGCTGGGCGCCGGAAAGATCGGCGGGATTTTGCTGCGCGCGTTCCTCGAGCAAAAGCTGGTGCAGCCGAAGCGCGTGCATGCCACGGTGCGTCACGCGGAGAAGGCGCGCTCGCTCGCCAAGCAATTGGGCATTACAGCATCGACCGACAATCGCGCGGCGGCGCACGGCGCGGATATCATTCTGCTGGCCGTGAAGCCGCAGGCAGTCAAGGAAGTTCTCGAAGAGATCAAGCCGGAAATGAAGCCGGGAAAGCTGATCGTCTCGGTGGTCGCTTCGGTTTCGACGCAGCTCATGGAAAAGCAGCTGGGCATGGACTTGCCCGTGATTCGGGCCATGCCGAACACGCCCTGCGCGATTGGTTGCGGGATGACCGGCCTCGCCAAGGGAATTCACGCGGGAAAAGAGCATCTGGAAATTGCGCGGGCGATGTTTGAAGCAGTCGGGCGCGTCGTGGATGTGGATGAAAAACAAATTGACGCGGTGACCGGACTTTCCGCGAGCGGCACCGCGTTCATCTATATTATTCTCGAATCGCTTGCCGAAGGCGGCGTAAAGGTTGGACTGCCACGCGACGTCTCCACGTTGCTCGCGGCGCAGACCATGATGGGCGCGGCCCGCATGGTTCTCGACACCGGCGATCATCCCGCGCTGCTGAAAGATGCCGTAACCACGCCGGCAGGCTCTACAATGGACGGCATCCTCGAACTGGAGGACGGCAAACTGCGCGTGACCTTGATCAAGGCCGTCATGAAAGCCACACAGCGCGCCAAGGAATTGATCGTTGAATCTTAGTTCTCGAGTTGTACCGATTAATTTAGTTTCAATATCAAGATGTCTAATCTCACAGGAGGATCACAAAAATGCTACGGAAAGCTTCGGCAGTCTGGAACGGTTCGCTCAAGGAAGGGAAGGGGAAAATCTCGACGGAGAGCAAGGTGCTCTCGAACGCGCAATACTCTTTTTCAACGCGTTTTGAGGACGGCATCGGCACGAACCCCGAGGAGTTGATAGCCGCGGCGCATGCCGGATGCTTTAGTATGGCCCTTTCCGCGCAGCTCGGCAACGCGGGGATTACACCGGAATCGATCGAAACCACCGCGGCCGTGACGCTCGAAAAAGTGGAAGCAGGTTTTACGGTCACGAAGGTTCATCTCGATGTGGCCGCAAAAATTCCGGGCGCCAATGCCCCGGCATTTGAAAAAGCGGCGCAAGACGCCAAGGCGGGTTGCCCGATCTCGCGTCTGCTCAAGGCCGAAATCACGATGACCGCCAGGCTGATTGGCGAGCGCGCGTCGAGCGCCTAGTTTTCAGTTGTCCGAAAAAATGACTTCCGTTTCTTATTGAGAATGGGCTTTTCGTGGCGCCGGCGTCTCGTCGGCGCCACCTGCTAGATTCCGACGCCGTCTCTTACGTGAGATGGAACGAGAACCAGCGCCCCAGGGCGATAATGCCCAGCCACAGGATTATCGAGAACGTGCCGTAAATTCGCGCCCCGAGGGGAGCGATGTGAGCGTTGTTCCACGTTCCGACCCGCCTGTACACTGTTGTGTGGAACACCAACGCATTGATTCCGACGCCGAGTATCATGAACATTTTGTACCAAAAAAATGAATTCACGGCGGATCGCGTCGCTTCAGCAGAGTACATGAGCACGCCGGTCACGAACTGGACCGTAAATCCGGCCACTACCCATGGCAATACCCATCGCGCCAGCTTCTCGACAGGCTCGTCCCGCATCGGACCTACTCCGAAGAGCCGCAAGTCCAGCAAAAATGCGGAGCTGACAAGAGAGACGATCCCAAACACGTGCAGAGTCTCGACGATCGGAAATAAGTACAGCGACTCTCGCATCACATGTCCGAACGAAGTTTGATCCAGCCACTGGCTAAAGTGAAACACCCAAGCAGGCAACCATCCAGGCATCTACGCACCCTTTCATTTTGGCTTGCTCAATTCGTCAAGGCGAAGTCTCACCGACGAATGGGAGAAACCTCGCCGGCTACGGTAAGATCGCCCTCTTATTATTAATCGTATGCTTTGCGCCTGGACTCAGTGACTCAGGGCACACCGGAATGTGCCCTGGGTCACATCGACAAGAGGAAATCGGCAGGAATCGGGGAACTAGAATCCGAGTACTAAGCCGCCAACGATCTGAAAAGACCTTTGATTTGTCGAAAAGAATCGCGATCCGATGAAATCGCCTTCGGCCCGGATCGCTATGTGGGGCTTCAAAAAGATGTCTAACCCGCCTCCGCCATTGCCCGCGAGGGCGCTGTTGCTCCCGAGGAGACCCGCAGTCTGGTTGAAGCGATAATGTTCCATGCCCACTACAACGTGGACCCAGGGTTCGTATCGGCTGCGGTTGCGATAGGCCAGCCGGGGGCCTCCACCTATAAACAGGGACTTGGCTCCGAGATTGGGCGGCGTCGTGGTCTGACCAGTAGTTCCCAGGAAGCCGACTCCCAGCTGGGCTTCCACTCCGACCCAACGTCCAAAGTATCGGGCCACGCTAAAATTTACCCCGTGAGTATTGAACGGGCTTCCCAGCAAGTTGTCGCGGTTGTACTGGTAGCCGGCAGCCACCTGCCAGGGATCATCCACGTGTTCACTCACGGAACTGCCCCCGGGCCCCGATGGAGCGCTCCGACCCTGCCCAGCTGGCCCTTGGGCCCCTGCCGAGGCCGAAAAGAGAAGGAAAATCCCCAATAGAAAAATAGCCACACGCATTCCAAACCTCCCTAAGGTCACCCACACGTTTCAGAGTGGAACAAGTTCTCCCTTGATTGTAGCTGTCGCCTTTGCCCGGAAAGCACGATTTACGTTCCATTTGCCTAATTCCATACGGAGTTAACCTTCTCGTGTCATTCCTGGTTCCTTCGCGGCATGGCGAGCGAAATGTGGCTCCCGCTTGACTGATGTGTTAGGATTTCCGCCGTTACGGGTGCGGGCTCTACTTGGAGCCCGCCATTATTGGTATGCCGACCCAATACATTCCGATCTTTATTTTTGCTGCCCTTGCGGCTGCGTTCCCGGCCGTGACGCTTGTGCTTTTCAAATTCATTCGCCCAACTCCGGTGGCTGTAGGAGCGAAGCTGCGGCCGTACGAGTGCGGCGTCGAAGCGGAAGGCGATACGCGTGGGCGGTATTCCGTCCGGTTTTACATCGTGGCGATTCTTTTCGTTATTTTCGATGTGGAAACCACGTTTCTGTTCCCGTGGGCCGTGCTGTTTTCAACTCGGGAAGCGGGCTTCCGCTTGCCTGAAATCTATGCGTTGGCGAGCATGTTCGTTTTTCTCGGCATCCTGATCATCGGTTACATCTGGCTCTACCGGAAAGGCGCCCTCGAATGGGTGTAAGCGGCGCCCCGGCTATTTGAAACGGTATCCCGGCCACGGATGGTGACCGGGATTTTTTTTGGCTTCAGGCGAACACGGCACGGCTAAGGCCGCGGATTCTGGCGGAACAGGTTGACTCTGTTTTCCGCCGTGTGCTAAAAGCTACAACTTAATATTGGCTGCGCGGTGTTCGTGCGGCCGCACTACTCCTAATTCATGGCAAACGATCCGGAAGAGAAGCAGCCGTCTGCGAGTTCACCGTCTGAGCCGTCTGGAGCGAAAACCCCAGCCGCAGGGGGAGAACCCGCATCTAAACCGCCTGCTCCTCCGGCCGCGCCTGCCGCTCCCGCCGCAAAGCCTCCTGCTGCGCCGGGCGCCCCCGCTGCGAAACCTCCGGCTGCGCCAGTTCCGTCTCGGCCTCCCGCACCTCCCAAGGAAGGCCCTGTCGCCCTCGAGAACGACCTCGTCAAGCGATACAAAGAGAAGTTCGGTCCTGCCATACTGGAGGCCTGGACGGATCGCAAGCAAGCCATTCTGGTCGTTGCGCGGGAGTTGCTCGCGGAGATTGCGCTCTACAGCCGGGACGATGAGAAATTTGACTGGCTGAGCGACCTCACCGCCGTCGACTGGCCGAAGCGCGAAAATCGGTTCGACGTCGTGCTCAACATGTATTCGTTCGAAAAGAACGAGCGGTTGCGATTGAAGGCACAAGCCAGCGCCGACGAGCGCGTGCCCAGCGTGCAAGGAATCTGGTCCACGGCAAACTGGATGGAGCGCGAAGTCTACGACATGTTCGGCGTTGTCTTTGAGGGCCATCCCGACTTGAAGCGTATCCTGCTTCCGGACGAGTGGCAGGGCTTTCCTTTGCGGAAAGACTACGACATCCTGACGCAGGACACCGCCTGGGTTCGCGAAAACCTGGGCATCGAGAGCGGACAATAACGAATGCCCGACGAACGCATCCCGTTTGCCACACACGCTGATCACACCGTGCTCGGGGCGGACGAAATTGTCCTCAACATGGGGCCGCAGCACCCGTCGACGCACGGCGTGCTGCGCGTGAAGCTGCGCCTGGACGGCGAAAAGGTCATCGGCTCGGAATGCGTGATCGGCTACCTGCACCGCGGCGTCGAAAAAATCGCCGAGCACCGCAGCTACCAGCAATTCGCGCCGTACGTGGACCGAATGGACTACGTCGCGGCGGTTTCGAACGGGCTGGGCTACTGCGAGGCGGTCGAAAAACTGCTGGGGGCGGAAGCGCCGCCACGAGCGCGAGTCATAAGGACGATTCTCACTGAATTGCAACGCATCGCGAGCCACCTGTTCTGGCTGGGCACGCATGCGCTGGATATCGGCGCGCTGACTCCTCTGTTTTACTGCCTGCGGGAACGCGAAGAAATCCTGAAGATCTTCGAGAAATTTTGCGGCGCGCGCCTGACCACGCACGCGTTCCGCATCGGCGGCCTGCAATATGAGGCTTACGACGAGCTCGAAAAGGACGTCGAGCGGTTCTGCACGCCTTTCGACAAGCGCGTGGACGAATACGAATCGCTGCTGACCGAAAACCGCATCTGGGTGGGACGCACCAAGGGCATCGGCATCCTCACCGCCAAGGAAGCGATCGATTACGGCGCTTCCGGCCCGGTGTTGCGCGCGAGCGGTGTGAAGTGGGACATCCGCAAAGCGATGCCTTACGCCGCATACGACCAATACAAATTTGAAATCCCCACCGGCAAAAATGGCGATACCTACGACCGGTATATCGTGCGCATGGAAGAAATGCGCCAGTCGCGGCTGATCTGCTTGCAGGCCATCGAAAATATTCCGGCCGGGCCGATCATGGGCAAGGTTGGCAAAGTTCTGAAGCCGCCGCCGGGAGAGGTATACCATGCGATTGAAGCGCCCAAGGGCGAGCTCGGTTATTACATTATTAGCGACGGAACGACGCAGCCGTACCGCGTGAGGATTCGCCCTCCCTCGCTGATCAATCTCGAAGCTTTTGACAAGATGATTCGCGGGCACCTGGTGGCGGACGTCGTGGCCATCATCGGCACGCTCGATATCGTATTGGGAGAAGTCGACCGGTAGCGCCATGCTGATGAACCTCATCCATTTCGTGATTTCCATTTGGGTGCCGCTGGTTTGCGCGCTCATTATTGTGGCCGTTCTGCCGCTCGTCGCCGGATACATCGTTTTGATGGAACGCAAAGTCATGGCGGACATGCAGGCGCGCCTCGGCCCGATGCGCGTCGGGCCGCACGGATTGCTGCAGCCGATTGCGGACGCCTTGAAACTGCTCATCAAGGAAGACATCATCCCGGATGAAGCGGACAAGATGATTTTCTGGTTCGCGCCGCTGATTTCGGTGACCGCGGCCATGCTGGCCATGTCGGCGCTCGCGATTGGGCCGTGGTTCCAGATTGCCGACTTGAACGTCGGCCTCCTCTTCATCGTGGGAATCAGCGCGCTCGGGATTTTCGGAATTGTGCTGGGCGGCTGGTCCTCGAACAGCCACTATTCCTTGCTCGGAGCGCTGCGCAGCGCGGCGCAACTGGTGAGCTACGAAACCGCGGCTGGAATGGCGATTGTGGGAGGATTGCTGCTCGCCGGAACTCTATCGACGCGGGAAATTATTCAGGCGCAGAACGATTACGGCACGTGGTTTGCTTTTGCCGCGCCCGTCGGATTTTTTGTTTACATCGTTGCGTCGATCGCGGAAACCAATCGCGCGCCGTTCGATTTGCCGGAAGCCGAATCGGAACTGGTCGCCGGCTACATGACGGAGTACAGCGGGTTCCGCTGGGCGCTTTATTTTCTCGCGGAATACACGAACATGGTCGTTGTGGCTTCGATAGCAACGACTCTGTTTCTGGGCGGCTGGCTGCGGCCGTTTGCCGGCACTCCGGCATTTAATTTTCTGGATGGTTTGCCGTCGGTGCTGATGCTGGGTGTCGGGGGATATTGCTTTTATCGCGCGCCGAAGCAGCCTGTGAAAGTGCAGAAGCTTTTTATGGTGGCCGTGGGGCTGCTCATGATTTTGGCTGCAATCATTCTTGCGGTGCCTCTGATCCCTGCGGTTGGCACGATGCTTCCCGGATTGAAACCGGGATTGCACGGGGCGTTCTGGTTCCTGTTGAAAGTGGGGCTGTACATTTACTTGTTCATGTGGCTGCGGTTCACCTTTCCGCGGTATCGCTTTGATCAGTTGATGCGCCTGGGCTGGCAATTTTTGATTCCGCTTTCGATCGTCAACGTGATGGGGATCGGCGTGGCCCTCGTGCTGCACCGGCACTGGGGATGGAGCCACTGGACGGCATTTCCGTTGACGACGGTACTGACCCTGCTCGTAGCCGGATTGCTCGGGTGGGAGAGCGAGAAGAAAGATAAAGAGCACGTGTTCGTGGGTGACGCGTAGCAAACGGCAAAGACGATGCTCGATCAGATCGTATTTTATTTTTTTGCGGCGCTGGCCGTTGTTTCCGCGATCCTGGTGGTGACGCGGCGCAACGTGGTGCAGAGCGCCATTTTTCTGATCACGGCGCTGCTGGCGACGGCGGGCATCTTTTTGCAGTTGCACGCGGAGTTTTTGTTCATCGTGCAGGTGATTCTGTACGCGGGCGGCATCATGGTGCTGTTCGTGTTCGTCATCATGCTGATCAACATGGACGTTTCGCTGCACCAGCTCCAGTTCAACCGGCAGTGGTGGCTGGGATTGCTGCTGGCCCTTGTGGTGGGCGCGGAACTCACGATTGCGATAGCCATCGGCCGGTCCCATACCGCGTTTGGCGAGCCCGCGCCGGCAAGCGCTCTCGAGCCGAGCACGCAACTCGTGGGCAAAGTTTTGTTCAACGAATATATGCTGCCGTTTGAAATCGCGTCGATTCTGCTGCTGGTGGCCATGATCGGCGCGGTGGTGATGGCCAAGAAGAAAATATGAAGAGGCGGGTACAGCGATGATTTCCACCAGCCAGTATTTGTGGCTCGGCATGGTGTTGTTCACGATCGGCGCGATCGGCGTGGTGACGCGGCGGAACGTGATCATTATTTTGATGTCCATCGAACTGATGCTGAACGCCGTGAACATCAATCTGGTGGCGTTCTCGCGGCTCGTCGGCTCGGCGGAAGGGCACGTGTTCGCCATCTTCATCATCACGGACGCGGCCGCGGAAGCCGCTGTGGGGCTGGGCATCATCATCGCGTTTTTCCGCAATCGCGAGACGCTGCTGGGCGACGAGATGGATTTGCTGAAATGGTAGAAAGGCCGTGGCTCGTGGTCCGTGTATCGTGACCCGTGCATCGCGACTCGTGGGCGTAGGAGAGGAACCCATTTTGTTTTGTCATTCCGAGCGAAGCGAGGAATCTCTCTTGTCTTTGCGACGAGAACAGAGAGATTCCTCGCTCCGCTCGGAATGACAAAAAGAATGGAGTGGCGGAGCAAGTTGTAAAATTATGATGCCGACGGAATATTTTCTCGCGCATATCTGGCTGATCCCGCTGTTTCCCCTGGTGGGGGCGGCACTGATGTTGTTCATCGGGCGCCGGCTCCCGAATGCGGGTGTGAATGTAATTTGCGTCGGCACCCCTTTTCTCGCGATGTGCTATGCCTTTGGCGCGATCTGGCAACTCGTTTCTCGGCCCGCCACGGAACGTCTGGTCAACTACAACTTGTTTGACTGGGTTCCCGCCGGAATCATGCACACGAATTCTGGGCGCGTGATGGATTTCCACGTGCCGTGGGGCGTCCTGATGGACCCGCTGACGGCGGTGATGCTGCTAGTCGTCACTGGCGTCGGTTTCCTCATTCACGTTTACTCGACCGGATACATGGCGCATGAAGGCGGTTACTACCGCTTCTTTGGCTACATGAATTTGTTCATGTTCTCGATGCTGACGCTGGTCCTGGCGAACAATTTGCTCCTCCTGTTCGTCGGCTGGGAAGGCGTGGGGCTGTGCAGCTATCTCCTGATCGGCTTCTATTTCCTGAGGAAATCGGCGTCGGATGCGGGAAAGAAGGCGTTCATCGTCAACCGCATCGGTGACGCGGGCTTTATTCTCGGCCTGTTCCTGATGCTAGGCACTCTGGGGACGATTCAGTTCACGGAACTTGGCCCGGCGATTGCCGCGGGACACTTTGCGATGGGCGATGCCACGCTGACGGCGATTGCCCTGCTGCTCTTTGTGGGCGCGACAGGGAAGTCGGCGCAGCTTCCGCTGTATGTCTGGTTGCCGGACGCGATGGAAGGCCCGACGCCGGTCAGCGCGTTGATCCACGCGGCGACGATGGTGACCGCGGGCGTGTACATGATTGCGCGCACCAACGCTGTCTTCTCGATGGCGCCCAAAGCGCTCGCTGTCGTCGCGGTAGTCGGCTGCGTCACATCCATCTTCGCCGCAACGATGGGCCTCCTGCAGAACGACATCAAGCGCGTGCTGGCATACTCGACGATTTCGCAGCTGGGCTACATGTTCCTCGCCTGCGGAGTGGGCGCGTTCACCGCGGGCGTCTTTCACTTGATGACGCACGCGTTCTTCAAAGCCCTGCTCTTCCTCGGATCAGGTAGCGTGATTCACGCGCTCTCCGGCGAACAGGACATGCGCAAGATGGGCGCGCTGTGGGACAAAATCCCAAAGACATCGCGCACTTTTGTGATCGCCTCGATTGCCATCGCCGGCATATTTCCCCTCGCGGGCTTTTTCAGCAAAGACGCGATTCTCGGCCATGCCTTTGAGTCCAACAAGTACTTGTGGGCGCTCGGTTTCATCACGGCTGGAATGACAGCGTTTTACATGTTCCGCCTAGTGAACATGACTTTCTTCGGTCAGTCGCGCGTCGATCACGAGGTCGAGCACCATATTCACGAGTCGCCAGGTTCGATGACCGTGCCGCTGATGATCCTTGCCGTACTCTCAGTGATTGGCGGATGGGTTGGCTGGCCGGAATCGCTGGGCGGCAGCGACCGGTTTTCCAAATTCTTGGAACCCGTGATGGCGAAGCACGCGGAAGGAGCGGGCGAGGCAGTCGGCGCAGCGGTCAATGCGACAAGCAGGGCGACCGATTTGAGCCTTATGGTGGCGTCCATCTTGATTGCTTTAGGCGGCATCTGGCTAGCCTACCGCTGGTACATCCAGCATCCGGAAGTCCCGGACAAAATTGCGGCGGCGAGCCCGTTCCTGTACCGCTTGATTTACAACAAGTATTACGTGGACCAACTTTACGACGCGATGTTCGTGAACCGCATGAAAGATCTGGCGCTGACGCTGGGCGCGTTCGACGTGAATATTATCAACGGCCTTGGCGTGGACGGTTCCGGCTGGGTGACGCGCGTTACCTCGAGCATCTCCGGCATTTGGGATTCCTGGATTGTGGACGGCCTGGTGAACCTGGCCGCGCGGATCGTCTGGCTCTTCAGCTGGCCCGTGCGGATGCTGCAGACCGGGCGCGTCGCGCGGTATGCGCTGTTCATGCTGTTCGGCGTGCTGATTTTCCTGGGCTATTACTTGTGGACTTCGGGATTCAGGCTGTAGCGCCCACCTTCAGGTGGGCATCTGCTTGAATCCAAAATGCCCGCCTGAAGGCGGGCGCTACAAAAGCCGGGCAAGAAGCTTGGCGCACGAATTGATTTAGAAGAAGGCGAGGCAGGAAGATGGAATTTTACAACACTCACATCCTGACGGTGGTGCTGTTCACGCCGCTGGTGGGGTCGCTGGTGCTGCTGTTCGTGCCGCGCGACAGCGTAACCGCGCACCGCGTCATCGGCAATCTTTTCGGCTTCCTCGGGCTGATCGTTTCGCTCCCGCTGATCTGGCGGTTCAGCCTGGACCCGGCCGCGCCGCGCTACCAGTTCCCCGAAACCTACGACTGGATTCCTTCCATCGGCGCGCACTACTCGCTGGGCATCGACGGCATCAGCCTGCTTCTCGTCATGTTGACAACGCTTCTCGGCGCGATTTCGATTCTTTCGTCGTGGAGCGCGATCAAGATGCGCACGAAGGAATACTACATTCTTTTCCTGCTGCTTCAGGTGGGCATGCTCGGCGTGTTCATGGCGCTGGATTTTTTCCTGTTCTACATGTTCTGGGAAGTGATGCTCGTCCCGATGTATTTCCTGATCGGCGTGTGGGGCAGCGATCGCCGTTTGTACGCCGCGATCAAATTTTTCCTGTATACCTTGGTCGGCTCGGTGATCATGCTTCTGGGAATCCTGGCGCTGTATTTCAAAGCGGGCGGCGGCACATTCGATATGCCGACGCTGCTCGCCTCCGCCGCGCAGTTTGATACGCGCACGCAAGTGCTGCTGTTTTGGGCGTTCTTCTTCGCGTTTGCAATCAAGGTGCCGATGTTCCCGTTCCACACCTGGCTGCCGGACGCGCACACCGAAGCGCCCACGGCGGGCTCCGTCATCCTGGCCGGCGTCTTGTTGAAAATGGGCACGTACGGATTCATCCGTTTCTCGCTGCCGCTCCTGCCGCAGGACGCCGCGGCGCGCCACAAGATTGTCACGATCATGCTGGTCGTTTCGATCATCGGCATTATTTACGGCGCGCTCGTCTGCATGATGCAGAAGGACATGAAAAAACTGATCGCCTACAGCTCGGTCAGCCACCTGGCCTTTTGCACGCTGGGCATCTTCGCTCTGACGCCGAACGGCCTCTCCGGCAGCGTGATTCAGCAGATCAACCACGGCCTCTCCACCGGCGCGCTCTTCTTGATCGTTGGCGTGCTGTATGAGCGCAGGCACACGCGCCTGATCTCGGAGTACGGCGGGCTCTCGACGCCCATGCCAGCCTTTGCGGCCATTTATATGATCGCCACGCTCAGCTCGCTGGGCTTGCCTTTGCTCAACGGGTTTATCGGTGAGTTCGTGATCCTGCGCGGCACGTACGAAGTCAGCATCAAGTACGCGGCGTGGGCCGTGATCGGCATTATCCTGGGCGCCGCCTACTTGCTGTGGCTCTACCAGCGCGTGATGTTTGGACCGGTCACCAATCCCGCGAACGAGCATTTGGCGGACCTGAATGCGCGCGAATACGCGACGCTCGTTCCCTTGATTATTCTGTGCTTCTGGATTGGAATTTATCCGAAGCCGCTGTTCCGAGTGCTCGAGCGGCCCGTGCAGCAGATCGTCGAACAGATCAACCCCGGATATTACGGCGCGGAGCGCGCAGCCGTTCCTGCGGCTACTCCTGCTCTTGCTCCCGCGGAAGCAAGCGGCGGGACAGCAGGCATGCCCGGAATGAATATGCCGTCAAGCACCGAGACATCTCCTGCTCCCGAAACGGAGAAGAAGTAGACGAGCCGATGAGCCAAATCCTCCAACTGATTCAACGCATCTTCGGACCGTTTAGTTCGTTCATGCAGGAGGGCGGCGGCGCCCTGCTGTTGCCGGAGATGATGCTGGTCCTGTTTGCCATGGGTATTCTGCTCACCGATTATCTGCTGGAGGCTCGCGATAAGTATTTCAACGCATTGATGGCCATGCTCGGCGTGATGTTCAGCTGGCTGACGTTGGTGGGTTTACCGACATTCGTAAACAACTTCCTTCGGCAAATCCCGATTCTGCGAGTCTTTGCGGTGCCGGGGTTGCGCGGCGTAGCCGACCGCGGGCCGGTCGGATTCAGCAATTCGCTGATCGTCGATCAGTTCTCCGTGTTTTTCGGCGCCATCTTCCTAATCGCCACGGCTCTGGTCATCATCCTTTCGGTCCGCTATCTCCAACTCGAAGACGAAAATCACGGCGAATATTACGCCCTGATGCTCTTCGCCACGGTTGGCATGATGTTCATGGCCTCGGGTTACGACCTCATCGTGGAATTCCTGGGCCTGGAAACAATGGCGATCAGCTTTTACGTGCTGGCGGGATTCCTGCGGCGCGACAAGCGTTCGAACGAAGGCGCGGTGAAATACCTGCTGCTCGGCGCTTTCAGTTCGGCGATCTTGGCCTATGGATTCTCGATCCTCTACGGGATCGGCGCCATGGCCAACCTCAGCTCTATTGGCCAGTCGCTGCCTCCCAGAACCAATCTGGACGTGATCGCGGTCGCGGTGGAGGCAAGGGGCCACACGGACCTGTTTGTGCTCCTGGCGCTCGCTACGGTGGCCGCAGGGCTTTTCTTCAAAGTGGCGGCCGTGCCGTTCCACCAATGGGCTCCAGACGTGTATGAGGGCGCTCCGACGCCGATTACAGCCTATATCAGCGTGGCGTCCAAAACCGCGAGCTTCGCCCTCTTGCTGCGCCTGCTGCTCACCGTGTTCTGGCCGGTGCGCGTCGATTGGGAAATGCTCATCGCGGGCGTGGCCATCGCGTCGCTCACAGTTGGGAACTTGGCGGCGATCACGCAGACGAATGTGAAGCGCATGCTGGCTTACTCCTCGATTTCGCATGTGGGCTACATCCTGCTCGGAATCGTGGCGGCCGCGTCGAGCCCGCTTGGGTTCCTGACCGGCATGAAGGGCGTGGCGTTTTACCTCTTCGTTTACGGATTCATGACCATTGGCGCGTTCGCCGTGCTGATCGTGCTGCAACGGCAGGGAATCATCGGCGACGAGCTGGACGATCTGAACGGC
>DATNIO010000045.1:0-5939 GCA_035604385.1 Verrucomicrobiia bacterium
CGGAAGAAGGGCCAGGCGGCCGCGCAGAAAAAAGCGGCGCGCCAGGCGAGCGAAGGTTTGGTCGGGCACTACATTCACGCCGGTGGGAAGATCGGCGTGCTGGTCGAAATCAATTGCGAATCCGATTTCGTCGCGCGCACCGAGGATTTCCAGCGCCTGTGCCACGACGTGGCCATGCACATCGCCGCGCTCGATACCCGCTTCGTCCGCCGCGAAGACGTCACCAAGGAAATTCTCGACCGCGAGCGCGAAATCTACAAAGCGCAGGCCCTGGCGACCGGCAAGCCCGAAGCGCTGGCCGAAAGAATCGTCAACGGCAAGATGGAAAAATTCTACGAGGAAAATTGCCTCTACGAGCAGCATTTCATCAAGGATGAGTCGGTGACCGTCGGCGAACTCGTAAGCCAGATGATCCACAAGCTGGGCGAAAATATTTCCATCCGGCGGTACGTGCGGTTTAAGGTGGGCGAAGGCGTCGGCGCCTCTGATGCCGCCGGCCCCTCTCAAGAGCCACCGGGCGCCGTCCCCGCTTCCGGTCCCACTGGCCCCCCTCAGATATCGCCGGGTGCCGCGGCCGCCAGTTAGGCGGCTCCTCTAGGCGTCCAGGCTCTACTTGGAACGCGCGGCATTCTCTGTGCCCTCGCTTTTCTCAATGCCTTCAGTGTCAAATTCTCATATCTGGTCCTGAAATGCTCAACACAGAGGACACGGAGAAATACATGAGAGTGCGGAGATGAATCTTTGTTAGAATGCCCGCCGAGAGCATGAGCAAAGACGACCGAACTCCCAACCGAGACACCGACTCACCTGCGCCCATTTACAGACGCATCGTTTTGAAACTTTCCGGAGAATCCTTTCAGGGTTCGCAAGGCTTTGGCATTGACGCTGAAACCGTTCACAGCATTGCCCGCGAAGTGAAGGAAGTGAGTGACCTGGGCATCGAAATGGCCATCATCGTAGGCGGCGGGAACATCTTCCGCGGCGCGCGCCAGAAATCCCTGGCGATCGACCGCGCCACCGGCGACTACATGGGCATGCTGGCCACGGTGATCAATGGCCTCGCGCTGCAGGACGCGCTGGAAAAGCAGGGCGTCGTCACACGGCTCCTCAGCGCGATCGACATGGCGCAGGTGGCCGAACCTTTCATCCGCCGCCGGGCCATGCGCCACCTGGAAAAGGGTCGCGTCGTGATTTTCGCCGCGGGGACCGGCAATCCGTATTTTTCGACGGACACGGCCGCCGCCCTGCGCGCCATGGAGATCAAGGCCCACGTCATTTTGAAAGCCACGCGCGTCGACGGAATTTATGACGCCGACCCGGAAAAGGTGCCCGGCGCGAAAATGTTTGAACGCGTCACGTACCTTGACGTGATCCAAAAAGGGCTTGCCGTCATGGATTCGACGGCGATATCACTGTGCATGGACAACCGGATGCCGATCATCATCTTCAATATGAACAGGCCGGGAAATATCCGCCGCGCGGTGATGGGAGAAAAAGTGGGCTCGACGGTGACGGCAGAATGAACGGGAGCGCGAAGCGATGACCACAATTTCCAACAGCAAGGAAGCGATGGTGCAGGCCCGCACGCGGATGGAAAAAGCCGTCGAGGATTTCCGCAAGGACCTCGCCAGCGTGCGCACGGGCCGCGCGAACGTCGCGCTGCTCGATCATATTCGCGTCGATTATCACGGCACGTCGATGCCGGTAAACCAGCTCGGCTCGCTCTCGGTGCCCGAGCCGATGTCGATCGTCATCGCGCCGTGGGATCCGGGCGCCGTGCCGTTGATCGACAAGGCGATTCGCACCTCCGACCTGGGACTCAACCCCACCAACGACGGCAAAATCGTGCGCGTGCCGATCCCTCCGCTGACCGAGGACCGCCGCAAAGATATCGTCAAGCACCTGCACAAAGTCCTCGAAAATCACCGCACCGCCGTGCGCAATATCCGCCGCGACATCAAGGAAGCCGTCGACAAACTGGAAAAAGAGAAAAAGATCAGCCAGGACGAACAAAAACGGACCCTCGATGAGCTCGAAAAGGTCACGCACTCCGAAACCAAAAAAATCGAAGACCTCTGCGCGGTAAAAGAAAAAGAAATCCTCGAAGTGAAGTAAGCCACCCGGCGGATTATTTCGTCCAATTTTCCACGGAAAGCCCGGCGATGCGCAAAAACTCCCGGTCGTTGTTTGTCGCGAGGGTGACATCCAGGGCCATCGCGTGGGCAGCGATCCATAAGTCGTTGCCTCCAATCACGCGTCCCTGCGCTTCAAGTTCCGCGCGAATCTTTCCGTATGCTTCTGAGGCCGTCGAATCAAGATATTCCACGGGAATGTCCTGAACCATCCCAGCAAGGTGCTCTAATGCCTTCGCTTTTTGACTGCTCTTGCTCGCCCCATAACACAACTCTCCGTATGTGATCACGGACATGACCGTTTGTCCCGGCTTCAACCGGTCGAAACGTGCTTTTACACCGGAAGGTTTTTGTTTTGAGATGTAAATGCAAATGTCCGTATCCAGCATGTACCGAGGGTTCACAGATCTTCTCGTTCCTGAGGTGGCTCATCCTTCCGCCCGTCCGCAAAGAAGTCCTCCGGCATGGAGGTGAGCAATTCAAACGCGCGAGCCAGGGTGCGCCTGGGTTCTCTCAAAACAATTTCATCTCCTCGGCGAAAAATCTCGACTTCTTTCACGTCGAAGCGGAACTCTTTGGGTAGGCGCACAGCCTGGCTATTGCCGGACTTGAAGACCTTCGCTTTACTCATGCAGGCACCTCTTACAAAAAGTATATACATAATGTACATACTTTACAACCGGAGAAAGCGCGTTCCCATTCGCTACTCAGGCCTTGGGGCACGATCGTTCCTTGATTCTTGTTGCAAATGGGGCTGGCAAAGTCTCGGGGGAAAAGATTTCCACCGAGGCCGCCGGATTTGCATTTGACATAGCCCCCCCTTTTCCCTATACTTGCGGCTTCGTCAGGGATTGTTTTGCCCTGTAGTGAAAGGGATAGTCTTCGAGCCCCGGAACAAGGTACGACGGAACGGGACAAGAAGAGCGGCCGGAATGGGGCGCCAGCCCCGCAAAGCCGAGTAACCCTCTCCGCTTCGACCAGAAAGTAGAATCTGCTCACTGGGAGTAGTGCGGAGCTTGTTGTCGGGTTTCTCCGGAATCGCCACTGTACCCTTTCGTTAACTGAACTCCACGACACGCCGCATGGCGGAAATCCGCACTGTGGAAAGTGAAGTGAAATCTAGCTCGTTTGAGGGAGAGCCGTGCCGACGTTCGCACAACTGGTACGATCCGGGCGCGATCAAATCCGGACCAAGACGAAGTCTCCTGCGCTGCAGGGATGTCCGGAAAAGCGCGGCGTCTGCATTCGCGTGTACACGCAGACGCCGAAGAAACCCAATTCCGCGTTGCGAAAAGTCGCCCGCGCCCGCCTGACCAACAGCATCGAAGTCACGACCTACATTCCCGGGATCGGCCACAACCTGCAGGAGCACTCGATCGTGCTCGTGCGCGGCGGCCGCGTGAAGGATCTGCCCGGCGTGCGCTATCACATTATTCGCGGAACGCTCGACGCCGCCGGCGTCGAGAACCGCAAGCAGGGGCGCTCGAAATACGGCGCCAAGCGGCCCAAGGCCGCGGCCAAGTAGAAGAGCGGAAACGAGGAGAAGAAGCGAATGCCGCGTAAAGGTTTCGTTCCACGGCGCGAGGTTACCACCGATTCCGTTTACGGCTCGGACCTCGTGCAGAAGTTCATCAATTCGATGATGTGGGACGGCAAGCGCTCGACGGCGCAACGGATTTTCTACGGCGCCATGGATCAGATCGGCCAGAAAACCAACGGTGAAGCGCTGGCGACGTTCAAGAAAGCAATCGAGAACGTCAAGCCCGTGCTGGAAGTAAAGACGCGGCGCGTCGGCGGCGCGAACTACCAGGTTCCGGTCGAGGTGAATCCGTTCCGCCGGCAGTCGCTCGCCATTCGCTGGCTGCTGCTTTATGCGAGAACGCGCTCGGGCAAGACGATGACCGACAAGCTGGCCGAGGAACTGATGGATGCGGCCAACGCTCGCGGCGGCGCGATGAAAAAGAAGGAAGACGTGCACCGTATGGCCGAAGCCAACAAGGCCTTCGCGCACTATCGCTGGTAATTGGGCTGGTTTTTAAGTTTTCTCACGCCAGGCAGTAACGGGATTTGGGTGGTTTAGTAGGCTCAGGGGAGAAAGTCGCGGTAATCCAGAAATGGCACGCAAAGCACAACTCGCGGAAACACGCAATATTGGGATCATGGCGCACATCGACGCCGGGAAAACCACGTCGACCGAGCGCATCCTGTTCTATACGGGTGTGACTTATAAGATCGGGTCTGTCGACGAAGGCACCGCCACGATGGACTGGATGGAGCAGGAGCGCGAGCGCGGCATCACCATCACGTCCGCCGCGACGACCGCTTCCTGGAAACGCAACGGCACCGATATTCTAATCAACATTATCGACACGCCGGGCCACGTGGATTTCACCGTGGAAGTCGAGCGCTCGCTGCGCGTGCTCGACGGCGCGGTCGCGATTTTTGACGCCGTCCACGGCGTGCAGCCGCAATCGGAAACCGTCTGGCGCCAGGCGGATAAGTATCACGTCCCGCGGCTTGCGTTCATCAACAAGATGGACCGTCCCGGGGCGGACTTCGAGGGCGCCATCAAGACCATGCGCCAGCGTTTGGCCGCTCACCCGGTGGCGATTCAGTGCCCCATCGGCAAAGAGGATGTTTTCATCGGGGTCATCGATTTCCTGGAAGAAAAGGCGATCATCTGGCTCGAGGAAACCCTGGGCGCAAAATTTGAAGTCTTTGACGTCGCCAAGCTGTGGGACCCGGCGTTTCTCGCGGCCCGCCCGGATGTTGCCGCCGCGCTCAAGTTTTCGGCATTGGATGAGACGTATTACAAAGAGCATCGGGAAAAGTCGGTCGAATACATCGCCGAGCACGACGATTCCCTGGTCGAAAAATTCCTGAACGGCGAAAAGATTTCGGCGGATGAGCTTCGCGCTTCCATTCGCCGTTCGACGATTGCGCTGAAGCTCGTTCCGGTGCTGGCCGGCTCGGCGTTTAAGAACAAGGGCATTCAGCCGCTGCTCGATGCGGTGGTGGATTACTTGCCTTCGCCGCTCGATGTTCCGCCCGTCGAGGGCACGGCCGCCAACGACGAAGTGGTGCTGCGTCGCGCGAGCGATAGCGAGCCGTTTTCAGCGCTGGCGTTCAAGATCATGTCCGATCCGTTCGTCGGACACGTGACCTACATCCGCGTGTATTCCGGAGTTCTGAAGGCGGGCAGCTACGTCTACAACTCCACCAAGGCGACGCGCGAGCGCGTCGGGCGCCTCTTGCGGATGCACGCCAACAAGCGCGAAGAAATCGACGCCATTTACGCCGGCGATATCGCCGCGTGCGTGGGCCTGAAAAGCGTGACGACCGGCGACACGCTGTGCGATGAAGACAAACCCGTGGTTCTCGAAAACATCGTATTTCCCGCGCCGGTTATTTCCGTCGCGATTGAGCCCAAGACTAAGGCCGATCAGGACAAACTCGGCAGCGCCATGCAACGGCTCGCGCAGGAAGACCCGACGTTCCGCGTGCACAGCGACGAAGATACCGGACAGACCATCATTTCCGGCATGGGCGAGTTGCACTTGGAAATTATCGTTGACCGCATGATGCGCGAGTTCGGCGTGCAGGCCACCGTCGGTCGCCCGCAAGTCGCCTATCGCGAAACGATTCGCAAGCGCGCCCAGGCCGAAGGCAAATACATTAAGCAGACCGGCGGCCGCGGTCAGTACGGTCACTGCGAAATCGAAGTCATGCCACTGCCCTCCTCCGCGCATGAAAACATGCACGAAATGTCCACCGATGAATTGGACGTGCTGGCCAAGGAAGTGGGCG
>DATNIO010000046.1:0-6142 GCA_035604385.1 Verrucomicrobiia bacterium
ATCGACGATGCGCACAGCCCGCGCCGATTCAATCGTCTGAGAAGCGGCGCTCAGCGTGATCAAAAGCTTGTCCATCACGTAGCCGGGATTGATGCCCGTGCCGATCAGCGCGACGCCCCACGTCTTGGCCTCGGCATCGAGTTTCGCCGCCAGCTCCGGATATTTGCGGAATGGATACGCCAGCTCTTCGCATGTCGAGACCACGCACGATTCCGCGGCCAGGCACGCCAGCAATTGATCCATCACGCTTGGCAAGTAGGAAGAAGTCGAATGGATGACCACGTCCGGGGATTCACCGAGCATGGCTTCAGCATCATCCGTGATCTGTACACCCCAAGGCGCGTCGGCTCCTTCCACTACGTCGCCCAGGTCGCGTCCCGCTTTGGCAGGATCGGAATCGATCGCCCCGATGATTTCGATCGAACTCTTTTCACGCATCAGCCGCACGATGGCCGCACCGATGGGACCGACGCCGTATTGCACCGCACGAATTTTCTTTTTCAAGGCAGGCTCCGTCACGTTTTTTCGCGGATTCGCTTTCGCCGGCGTCCGGGGCGGCGAATTGTTCCATTCCAAATTTGGAGCGAATACGATAAAGCAATCGCGAGGCGCGTTCAACGAGATTCAGTGCAAATCTTCATGACTGAGTGGCAGGCTGCTTGTCCGGTGGAAGACGCAGGCGGATAATGCTCATGACGCGAGGCAAGAACGGAGGCTTCCATGGCAGCGGTAACACTTTCAGAGAAGGAAGTTGCGGTGGAATTGCGCAAACTTAACGGCTGGAGGGTGGTGAATGGAAACCTGCACCGCGTGTTCGAGTTCAAGGATTTCTCGGCGGCCTTCGGATTCATGACGCGGGCCGCGCTCGCCGCTGAAAAAATGGATCATCATCCGGACTGGTCCAACGCCTGGAACAAGGTCACGGTGGATTTGTGCACGCACAGCGCCGGCGGCCTGACGAAAAATGATTTCGAGCTTGCCGGGAAGATGCAGCAGATCCACGGCGGCTGAGTATGCGAAAAGGATTTTTTCGGTTGAGACTTTCATCCCTTCTATAGGCATCCTCCTAAATCCTGCTGGTTGCTGTAGCCCGCGTCTTCAGACGCGGGGGTTTCCCTAGCGAGTGGCAAGCAAACCCTCGCCTCTGAAGAGGCGAGCTACAAAGTTGTTGCGCCCTCGTAGATGTGGATTCCAACCGGGCTGTCTCATGAAGGCCAGATCTGCGGCACGTTTGATAGAATGATTCCCTCAACCCAGCGACACACAGGGGAAACCACAGAGATGCCGGAAGCGATCATGCAGAATAGCGCCGAGGACGAGCGCGTGTTTGAAGGCTACCGGCGCTGGGGATATCTTGCGGCGAATCTGGATCCGCTCGGCTTCCTGACGCCCATCGTTCATACCGAACTGATCGTCAATGGGGAAGCCGCCACTGCGGCGCGAAAATTCTACTGCGGGACGATTGGCGCCGAATTCGTGCACATTGATGACACGGGACGACGCCGCTGGATTGCCGAGCGACTGGAGTGCGATGCGCCGCAGCCCGATCGCGGCTTTATCCTCGAACGGCTGATCCGCGCGGAGCTTTTCGAGCAGGTGCTTCAGGCGCGCTACCTGGGGAGCAAGAGATTTTCACTCGAAGGCGTGACCGCGGTCATTCCTCTGCTTGACCAAGTGCTCTCGGCGGCTTCGGCGGCGGGCGCGGAGCAAGTGGTTCTGGGGATGAGCCATCGCGGGCGGCTGAACGTAATGGCGCACATCGCGGGGCAGCGCGCGGCGGATATCTTCGCGGGCTTTGAGGATGTGGACCCGCGCAGTGTACTGGGCAGCGGCGACGTCAAGTATCACGTCGGCGCGACGGGGGAATACCGCACTCGCGAGGGGCACAAGCTCAGCGTTCATCTGGCTTCAAATCCAAGCCATCTTGAAGCGGTCGATCCCGTGGTCGTGGGCCGCGCGCGTGCCAAGCAGACGCGCGAGGGAACTCCCGGCGGAGTGAAGAAAATTCTTCCGATCGTTCTGCACGGGGACGCGGCCTTCGCCGGGCAGGGCGTATGGGCGGAGACGCTGAATTTTTCCGACATTGGGGCGTATTCGGTCGGCGGTACGATCCACGTGATCGTAAATAATTTGCTTGGGTTCACCACCGAGCCGCGGGAATATCAATCCACGCGTTTCGCTTCCTCTCTCGCCAAGCGCCAGGCCGTGCCCATTTTTCATGTGAACGGGGAAGATCCGGACGCGGTCATGCGCGTGGGACAAATCGCGCTCGAATATCGTTCCGCGTTTGGCAGCGACGTGGTGATCGACCTGATCGGATACCGGCGCCACGGCCACAGCGAAGTGGATGACCCCACCATCACGCAGCCGCTCCTGTACGCGGAGATCAAGGATCATCCGCAGCTCTGGCAGATTTACGCTAAACAGATTGGAGCGGATCCCTCGGCGACGGTCACTGCCGTGCGCGACGAACTCGAGAGCGCCCACCGGGCCGCGAGTGAAATGCGGAAAAAACCGCGCCTGCGCAAGCTGCCGACGTATTGGTCGCCCTACAAGCGAGGCCGCTACGACAGCGCCTACGAAGTGGACACGGGAGTCGCGCCCGCGGACCTCGGAAAAATTACGGATTTACTGACCAGTTATCCATCGGATTTTGCGATCCATCCGAAAGTGAAAAAGCTGCTCGAGCAGCGCGCCGAAATGGGGCATGGCAAGCGCCCTGTGGACTACGGGATGGCGGAAGCTCTCGCGTTCGGAACGCTGCTCCTGGGCGGCACGCCCGTGCGAGTCACGGGGCAGGACACGCGGCGCGGCACATTCAACCAGAGGCACGCGGCACTCGTCGATACGCGGAACGAGGCGCAGTACGTGCCGCTCGAACACCTGGCGCCCGAACAGGCGCGATGCGAAATTTACAATTCGACGCTTTCCGAAGCCGCGGTGCTCGGATTTGAATACGGCTACAGCCGCGACTATCCGGAAGCCCTGGTGCTGTGGGAAGCGCAATTCGGAGATTTCGCCAACAGCGCGCAAATCATCATCGACCAGTTCATCAGCGCGGCCGAAGACAAGTGGGATTTGCCGTCGGGCGTGGGGCTGCTCCTGCCGCACGGGTACGAAGGGCAAGGGCCTGAACATTCCAGCGCGAGGATCGAGCGTTATCTTCAGCTCGCGGCCGAGGACAACATTCAGGTTTGCCAGCCATCGAATGCCGCGCAATATTTTCAGTTGTTGCGCCGCCAGGCGCTGCGGCGCTGGCGCAAGCCGATGATCGTGTTCACGCCGAAGAGCATGCTGCGGCATCCCGACGCGTCTTCGCCGATCGAGGATTTCGAGCGGCCGCGATTTGAGTGGGTGGTGCCGGACCGCGAAGTCACGTCCGCCGAGCGCGTCCTGGTTTGCAGCGGAAAAATCGGCCACGAATTGCGCGGGGAACGCAAACTCCGCGGCGATACCGACACGGCCATCCTGTTTCTCGACCAGCTCTACCCGTTTCCGAAAAACGAGCTGCGCGCGGAAATGGCGCGCCATCCGAACGCGCGCGAAATGGTCTGGGTGCAGGAAGAGCCGGCGAACATGGGCGCGCTGTCGTACGTCCTGCCGCGCATCCGGACTTATTTTCCGGACATTCCGGTGCGTTCGGTGAAGCGCTCGGCCAGCGCCAGTCCCGCAACGGGTTCGGCCAAGGCGCACGAGCTCGAACAGAAAACGTTGCTGACGTTGGCGTTCACGACTGGGCCGAGTTGAGCAAACGAAATCCATGATTCGGGGAGGAAACGAAGATGCGAAAGTGGATTTGGAACGGGTTTGCATGGTTGGCTGTACTTTGCTGCGGAGCGGTTTGCATTGCCGCGCCCCAGAGTTCCGGTCCGGCCCAGGCAAGTCTGCAACGCCTTGATTGGCTGATGTCAACCAAAGCACAGCTCAGGGAAAACGACTACGTCGCGCACGACTTCAAATTTTCAGACGGACAGACGCTTCCGGAAGTGCGGCTGCACTACACGACGATCGGCACGCCGCAGCGCGATGCGAGCGGCCGTGTCACCAACGCCGTGCTGATTTTGCACGGTACCAATCGCGCCGGCCGCGTATGGCTGACTCCCTCGTTCGCCGACGTGCTCTTCGGCTCCGGCCAGTTGCTCGACACATCGAAATATTATCTGATTCTGCCCGACCAACTCGGCGCAGGCCTCGGAAAATCCACGAAACCAAGCGACGGCCTGCGGGCTAAATTTCCCCACTACGATTATTCGGACATGGTCCGCGCGTCCCAGATCCTTCTCGCGCAGGGTTTGCAGGTGAACCATCTTCGTCTGCTCGTCGGCGCGTCGATGGGGTGCATGGAGGGATTCATGTGGGGTGAGTCGAATCCCAACGACATGGATGCCATGCTTCTCCTTTCCTGCCTGCCTGTGGAGGTTGCCAGCCGCAATCGCATGGTCCGAAAAATCATGGTGGACGACATTCGCCTTGATCCCGGATGGAACAACGGCAATTACACCGAGCAGCCCTACGGATTGCGCGCCGCGCTTGGCCATTTGCTCGTCGTGGGAAGCGTCCCGACGCGCTGGCAGAAGGAATATCCGACCGCCGCGGCGGCCGACAAATATGTGAATGAGTACATCGAACAAAACATGAAGACAACCGATGCAAACGACTTCATGTATCAGTACGACGCGTCGCGAAATTACGATGCGTCGAAAGACCTCGAAAAAATCCGCGCCAAAGTGCTGCTCATCAATCCGCAGGAAGATTTCTGGAACCCCGCGGAACTGGGCATTGCGGAAGAGGAAATCAAGAAAGTGAAAAACGGGAAATTTGTGTTGTTGTCGTTTCCGGAATCGTACGGGCACTATACGTTTTTTCAGGCGGCTGCCTGGCGGAAATACTTGGCTGAATTTTTGCGGGGAGTGGAGTAGCACAGGCTTCAGCCTGTGGGGTTCCATTTGATCTTGACTGGCGTGCGCGGCCAGGGTGCATTTACGAAAACCCACAGACTGAAGTCTGTGCTACTAAGAGCGACTACTCGAATTGTTTGCGAAACGCCGCGAATTGCTGTTTCAAATCCGCGATTTCCGACTGAAGGTTTTCCACTTGATCCTCAAGGCGCGTGATCCGGTCGCCGCTGTTCGCGCTGCTTGTCACTGCGACTCCCACCGCAGAATCCGGCGGCGGCACTTCGACATCGCCACTTAGTAGGTGCGCGTAGCGCGCTTCTTTCGTACCCGGCTGCCGGGGAAGCACCTTGACGAGCGGGGGCTCGCGCTTCATCAGCCGCTGCAGCGTGGATTGCGCGATGCCCAGGTCGTCGAATTTGTGCATGCGGTCGGCGCGGCTGCGCAATTCGCCGGGCGTCTGCGGGCCGCGGAGCAGCAACTCGGAGAGGATGGCGATTTCATGCCGCGTGAAGTTGTAGGCTTCCTGCAAGCGATGCTCGTATTTGCTCACGCGGCTGACCATGTTGTCGGCGGCTCCCGCCAGGCCTTTTTTATCCAGGGTGCGCAAGGCCTCGCGCACCGCTTCTTCGTCCAAATTCATGACGGGATCGCGATTGGATTTCTGGTTGCACGCGTTGACGAGCGCGTTTAGGGAAAGCGGATAATATTCGGGAGTGGTGAGTTCTTTTTCGACGAGCGAGCCCAGCACCCTGGTTTCCACTTCAGTTAGAAGAATGTCCATTGGACGAAATCATATCGTAACGGCAATCAGTTCCCCAGAATTCCTGGCCCCGGCGTTACCGTCCGCGAAGGCGTAAAAAATTCAAACCGCGTGCGGCGCCCGGCCAGGGCCGAAAGTTGCGGGGCAGGTTATTCCCTTTAGGAGCAGTTAATTACGGGACACAAAGACCGTAAGACTTTGGAGATCAGCTTGCTCCAAGGAGTACCATCAGGCGCGGAGTAGGATTTGATAGGCCTGATAAAGGAGTCGCCGATGCTGACGCAACTCGTAAAACGCAAACATAGATGGATTGGCGTTCTGGCCATCCTCGTTTCGTATTTCACAGTCCTTCCGATGGTCGCGCCCTTGATGGCGCAAACTACGGTTCTTGGGGAATTGACATTTAAAGGCGCGTCGAAGGTGGAAAAAACATCCGGCGTATGGATTGACGGCAAGTACGTGGGATATTTGGGCGAACTGTGGG
>DATNIO010000047.1:0-7086 GCA_035604385.1 Verrucomicrobiia bacterium
ACTCCGAGAAGCTTCATCCCCCACGCGGCGTCGCTGCGTCAGGCTTTCGCCCATTGCGCAATATTCCCCACTGCTGCCTCCCGTAGGAGTCTGGACCGTGTCTCAGTTCCAGTGTGGCCGGCCATCCTCTCAGACCGGCTACCGATCAAAGCCTTGGTGAGCCGTTACCTCACCAACTAGCTAATCGGGCGCGGGCTCCTCCTCAGACGGCCTTGCGGCCTTTGAGTCCAAAGACCGGAGTCTTCGGAATGTCATGCGGTATTAGCTCGCCTTTCGGCGAGTTATCCCCCATCCGAGGGCAGATTGCCCACGTGTTACGCACCCGTGCGCCGTGCGCCCATCCCCTGTATTGCTACAGAGAACTGCGCACTCGACTTGCATGTGTTAAGCACGCCGCCAGCGTTCGCTCTGAGCCAGGATCAAACTCTCATGTGAAACTGGCTGCTTCGAAAACAAAAAAGCCCGACTATCACTTCTGAGAGTCGGACCTAAGTTTTCCAAGCGAACTTTTTATCGCTCGATTCACTCAATCCCTTGGCATTTGCATGCCAAGGTCAATCGAACGGGTTCTGGCACATCTCATCTTACCCAGTTTGTCAAAGAGCTAAGGCCTCCTGTCCAGCAGGCAGGCTACCGTACAACCCAGCAACTATAGCATCGGTTTCTTAAATGTCAAGGATAAGTCTGGCGGCTTGTTTACGGTTCTGTGGAAAATCTGTGGGTGAGTACGCCAAATGATAAGTCGGCTTCAAACTATCAACCAGGAGTCCAGCCTTTCGACATTAGTGCCGTGTATTCCTCGTGCTAGCACGCACAAACACATCGAGATAACCCTTGTCGCGATAATGTTTGGCATACAAATCGGCAACTGTCCGGTCTCGGTGCAGCTTGCCTAGCCGCCGACAGCATTTTTCTGATGGATGCTTACCCCAGATGCTATACATTTCAGACGGCCTCCTTGCTGAGGATATTAGGTCAAACTCCGAATTCCGGCAAGGAACTATGTTCAGTTTGTGCGGCGGCGTCGGTCGGCATTGCTGGTGTGCGATTCAAAGGGAGTAGGGCGTCGGGAACTATCTGTTTCTCCTGTCAGGCTCTTGACCAATCCTCCCAAGGGAGAGTTTTGATTTGGCCGAACTCTCTCGCGTTGGCTGTTACGAGGGTCAGCTTGTGCCGGAGCGCCTGGCCCGCAATCAGAAGATCGTATTGTCCAAGAGGCCTCCCGATATTCTCCATTTCGGCTCGAACCTCGCCGGCGAAGCGCGCGTCTTGGTCGTCGAATGCCAGAAGGTTTACCCAGTTCGAGAGGAACAACGCGAGCTTCTTCGAGTTCGCTTCACGCCGGGAACTCTTTGCCACTCCATACCAGAGTTCAAATGCGGACACTGAGGAAACTGACAATTCGGAATTCTCTCTCAGCTCTTTCACGACCCGCGCCTCGATTTGCGGGGACTTTTCGTTGAGCACAGCGATGCAAACGTTCGTATCCAGAAGGTATCTCACTTAAAAATCCTGCGGATGGGAGGTTTGCGCTGCTTTCGGCCGTGCGGAAAAATGTTCGCGGGTCCAAACCGTTTCAATTCCGCGAGCCATTCTGCCGGGTTGGAGCTGATGGGCTCGAGCAAGACTCCGCCGGCGACTTTCCGAACGCGGACGGCATTACCCGCAAAACGGAATTCCTTGGGAAGGCGGACCGCCTGACTGCGGCCGTTCTTGAAAAGCTTTGCGATCTTAGGTTTCGCCATGCGATTAGTATATACTAGTGATATATACCAATGCAACTCGCAAGGCGACTGCCGACCAGTCGGTACGGTCTTCAGCCAATGGGTTTTGGTGGTGGCGACAGTCATCAGTCTCTGACGAATCTCGATATGCTGGAAGCCTGTCCTACCCGAAGCGAATTACTGGTTGCTCATAAATCTTCCGCGTGGTGAAATCGTTCATGGAATGAAGCTGGAGTAGGGGGAAACCTGTGGGAATCAACAACAAAATTTTGATTGCTGGGGCGGGCGGATTTATTGGCGGCGCGCTGGTTGCGCTGCTGCGCAAACAAGGGCACCGGGATCTTCGAGCGGTGGACGTTAAACCGTTCGACGAATGGTATCAGCGCTTCGAGGATGTGGAGAATCTGTCGCTGGATTTGAACCTTAAGGAAAACTGCGAGACGGCTGCCGCAGGCGCCGTGGAGATTTACAACCTCGCCGCGAACATGGGCGGCATGGGCTTCATCGAGCACAACAAGGCGCTGTGCATGCTGTCCGTGCTAATTAACACGCACATGCTGCAAGCGGCGCTGAAACACGGGACCACCAAGCGCTTCTTTTACGCTTCCTCCGCTTGCGTTTACAACGGGGACAAGCAGAAGACATTCGAGGCTCCGTCCCTCAAAGAAGAAGATGCTTACCCGGCGCTGGCGGAAGACGGCTATGGATGGGAGAAATTATTTTCGGAAAGAATGTGCCGGCACTTCATGGAGGATTTCGGCCTCACGACGCGCGTGGCGCGCTTTCATAATGTCTATGGCCCGTGGGGGACGTGGTTCGGCGGGCGCGAAAAAGCGCCGGCGGCGATCTGCCGCAAAGTGATCGAAGCCAAGGTTTCCGGCAAGCACGAAATTGAAATATGGGGCAGCGGAGTCCAGACGCGCAGTTTCATGTTCATCGACGATTGTACCGACGGCATTCAGAGGATCACGAACTCCGATATCCTGGAACCGATCAACCTGGGATCGAGCGAAGCCGTAACGATCAACCAACTCGTGGACATCGCCGAGGACATCGCGGGAATCAAGCTCAAGCGCAAGTACGATTTGAGCGCGCCGAAGGGCGTGAACGGGCGCAACAGCGACAACACGTTGATCCAGAAGTATCTCCATTGGGAGCCGAACACGCCGCTTCGAGTGGGACTCGAAAAGACGTATCGCTGGATCTTCGATCAATACATGGCGCGGGAAAGAGGCGAAGCGGGAGTGGTCCGCGAGGCCGGCGCTTCTCGGTAAAAGCATCCTTGCAAGAATAATCTGTTTGGGTCGCTGCTCCAGCCTGTGGGGCGGGACCTTCGCAAGACCTAAACCCACAGGCTGAAGAACTTGCGGAAAAACTCAAATTTTTGTCATTCCGAGGCGCGCTGCGCGCGGAGGAATCTCTCTTTTCCTGCGTTTAAACCAAAGAGAGATTCCTCACTTCGTTCGGAATGACAAAATAAATTACTTTTTCCGCAGGCTGTGAAGCCTGTGCCAAAAATTACTTCCCTGGATGCAAAGTCAATTTCTGAACTCGCCAGTTCAGCAATTCAGCCACGTAGATCTCGTTTTCCGATGGGCAGTCGATTTCGTGAATCCAGCCAAATTGTTTCAGTTCTTTGCCGGACTCGCCGAGCCAGCCCAGAACTTTCCCGTCCAGGCTAAGTTTGTAGACGCGGCCAGGGAACGCATCCGAGGCGTACAGCACCGGATTGGGCCCGGGCGTGATGCAAACGGACCAGGGCGATCCCGGTCCCAATTGCCGGGCGAAGATATCCGTCCCACCGAGAACCGGTTTGGGACCAATGGCCGCGACCTCTTTGTTATAGTCGAACGGAACATTGATCTTGATCTCGCGAAGGTACATACCTTCCTTGTCGTAGACCTCGATGCGTGAATCGCCGCGGTTGGCCACGTAAACGTTTCCCTGTGCATCGGCAGTAATGCCGTGCGGCGTGTCCAGTTGGCCGGGCCCGTCGCCCGGTTCACCGAAGGACTTGAGCCAGCGGCCATGTTTGTCCACCTTCCCCACGCGGGAATTGATATAGCCATCGCTGATGAAGGCGTCGCCCTCGGCATCCCAGGTCACGTCGGTCACCTGGCGGAACATGCCGTCCACCGGCGGAAGCGGAGGGTGAGGATGCTTCAGCGGTTCGGTTCCTTCGTCCGAGGCTTCCTGCTTGCGGCCGAAGACCATGGCCACGCGCCCGTCTGGCGAGAATTTAACGACCATGTCCGAGCCTTTGTCAGCGGCCCAGATATTGTCTTCCTTGTCGACTCGAACGGTGTGCGCATACGACCAAGCGTACAGATTGTGCCCGATTTCGCGAAGAAACTTGCCGTCCTTGTCGAACTCCAGGAGCTGCGACGCGGTGGCCGCGTACGCCGGACCAGTGGAATTTCCGCGAGAAAAGACAAAAATATGTCCCTTGGAATTGGTGGCTACGCCCGAAGCCTCGCCGAGATATAAATCGGGCGGAAGCTTCAAGAGATTCGGTGTGGAATCAAATTTGATTTCAGCGGCTGCCTGTTGGGCGCGCAGCCAAGCGGGCGCAAACAGCAGTACGGCAAGAACAATCAGCGCAAATCGTTTCATGCGGACCTCCGACTTTCGATAGGAATTTTCCCGACTCAAGAGACACCACCATGAGTCCATCCAAATGGATCCGGTCCGCAATAGAAGTGAAAATCTGTATAAAGCCCGTTACGTTCGACGGGCGGGCATCGAAAAATGTTACGGGTTTGTTTTTCGCCTACTTCATGGGATGCAGGTTCAGCTTCTGCATGCGCCAGTTGATCAATTCGCCGACGTAGATTTCATTTTCCGATGGGCAGGCGATTTCATGAATCCAGCCGAATTGTTTGAGCTGTCTGCCGGTCCCGCCCAGCTTGCCCAGAACTTTGCCGTCCAGGCTGATCTTGTAGACTCGGCCGGGGAACGCGTCCGAAGCGTAGAGCACTTGATTCGGCCCCGGAGTGATGCAGACCGTCCAGGGCGCCCCGGGGCCCATGGTTCCCACTAAATCGACAGGCGGCTTGTTACCAATGATCGGGACCGTATTCGCATAATCAAAGGGTTCGCTGATCTTGATCTGACGGAGATATTTGCCGTCGCCGTCGAACACTTCGATCCGGGAATTGCCGCGGTTGGCGACGTACACATTTCCCTGAGAATCGGTGGCGATGCTGTGGGGCGTGTTGAGCTGTCCGGGCCCATTGCCGGGTTCGCCAAACGACTTGATCCATTTCCCGTCCTTGTCGTACTTGGCGACGCGCGAATTGATGTACCCGTCGCTGATGAACGTATCGCCGGCCGCGTCCCAGGCCATATCGGTCACTTGCCGGAACATTCCGTCGACCGGAGGCAGCGGGGGCTTAGGATGCTTGAGAGGCTCGGTGCTCTCGTCGGAGGCTTCCTGCTTGCGCCCGAACACCATGATGACCTGGCCTTCCGGATTGAATTTGATCACCATGTCGGAGCCTTTGTCGGCGGCCCAAATGTTGTCATCCTTGTCGACCCGCACCGTGTGCGCGAACGACCAGGCGTACAGATTGTGGCCAATCTCGCGAATGTATTTGCCGTCCTTGTCGAATTCCAGAAGCTGCGCGGCGCTGGCGGCGTAGGCCGGGCCGGTTGTGTTCCCGCGCGAGAAGACAAAGATGTGTCCCTTGGAATTCACGGCCACGCCGGAAACTTCGCCGAGATACATGCCGGCCGGAAGCTTCAGCGCGTTGGGCGCGGAATCGAATGGAATTTCCGGAGCCCCTTGCTGGGCGACGAGCGCCAGCGGCGCACACAGGAAAGACGCTAGAACGAGCGCAAACCTTTTCATCTGAACCTCCCTGATCTTTTAGTCGTGGGCTCTTCTTTCGCGCTGAACGCATATAGTGCAGCGTGGAGCCCCAAATGTCTGTCCAATGTTTTTGCGGTGATGCGAACTTCCGGAGAATATATCGTTTTGTCCGTGGAACGCCAATTAAAAAGCGTTTTGATTCATGTAGCGCCCGTCCGCCGCGGCGGACGGGCATGTGCTCGCGATTGCAAAGTGCCAACCTGAAGGTTGGCGCTACAATAGGCGGCCTAAATGGAGGTGAACTTCATGTCCCAGGACTATCTTCTCAAGACCGAGCCTTCGGAATATTCCTTCGCCGACCTGCAGCGGGACGCGGCGACCGAGTGGGAAGGCGTGTCCAACCCGGCCGCAGTGAAGAACCTGCGCGAAATGAGCCCCGGCGCGAGACTGATCATCTACGAAACCGGCGGTCGCAAGAGCGCAGTCGGAACCGCAACGGTCGTTTCCGTGGACGCTTCCGATCCCAAGAATCCCAAAGTAAGAATCAAGGCAGGAAGAGCGATTGCAAAGCCCATTTCGCTCGAAGAAATCAAGGCGAACAAAATCTTCAAGGATTCTCCACTTGTGCGCATGGGAAGGCTCTCCGTTGTGCCGCTTACGAAAGAGCAGTACGCGGTTCTGGCAGGCACCTAAAAATCCGGACTATCCCGGCGTTGCAATTGCAACCGACTCCGCCAGCCGGCGCAAAGAATCCGTATACGGCGCGCGGGCGACGCCGCGCTCGCAGATGATCGCGGAGATGAGGCGCGCGGGCGTGACGTCGAATGCCGGGTTCGCGGCGGCCACATCCGGTGCGACGCGTACTCCGCGGAAGTGCGTCACCTCTTCGGCGGGACGCTCTTCGATGGGAATCTGTTCTCCAGAAGAAATCGCTAGATCGAAAGTAGAAACCGGCGCGGCGACGTAGAACGGCACGCCATGCTCGTGCGCCAGGACGGCAATCTGGTAGGTGCCGATTTTGTTGGCCGTGTCGCCGTTCGCGGCGATGCGGTCCGCGCCCACAACGACCGCGTCCACTTTTCCCGCCTTCATGAAATGTCCCACCATGTTGTCCGTGATGAGCGTTAGGGGGACTCCGCCTTCGTGCAACTCCCACGCGGTGAGCCGCGCCCCTTGCAAATAGGGTCGCGTCTCCGGCACGAGCACGCTCAGCTTGTGGCCCTGCTCGATCGCTACGCGAATCACGCCCAGCGCCGAGCCGATCCCCGCCGTGGCGAGCGCTCCCGCGTTGCACTGCGTCATGACCTGGCCCGCGGCAGGCATCAACTCCGCGCCGAAGCGCCCCATCGCTTCATCGATGGCGCGCTTTTCGGCATGGATCGCGCGCGCCTCTTCCACCATCGCGCGCCGCACGGCATCGAGCGGCGTGTTCGCCGCGGAAAGCTGCTCGAAACGGCACGTCATGCGTTCGAGCGCCCAAAAAAGATCCACAGCTGTCGGCCGTGTTTGCCTGATCGTCTGGCAAATGCCGGGAAACTCCGCGCGAAGTTC
>DATNIO010000048.1:0-8394 GCA_035604385.1 Verrucomicrobiia bacterium
ATGCCCAAGTTCTAAATCGAAATCTCGGATAAAATTGATGTTGCCGTTTCATAGCGCACTGATTTGGCACGACCCCGCGGTAGGGTACGATCATCAGCAGTGCCCCGGATCGCTTAGGGTCGGGCGCTTGAGCAGCAAGGAGAAATGTCGATGAAATTGGCGACTGCGGCGTTGCTTTTCACGCTGGCGTCGGTGGCGGCCTCGGCCCAAGTCAATATAGGTGGACAGAAACCCGAAGCCAGCCTGCCCTTCACCACGACTACGGTGGCCTCGTTTAGACTGCCCTGGCGGATGGTGTTTCTGCCCGATGGCCGCATGCTGATCACCGAAAAGCCCGGGCCAGTCTGGCTGGTCTCCCAGCACGGAGAAAAGATCCAGGTGGGCAATACGCCCCCGGTCTATTTTCAGGGCCAGAATGGCATGCACGGCGTCTTCCTCTCGCCGCACTACGCCACCGACCACAGCGTCTATCTCACCTACGCCGAGCCGGGTGACTATGGCGGAGGCCTAGCGCTTGCGCGAGCCAGGCTGAACGCCACCGACACCTCGGCCACGCTCGAAAACTTCGAGGTGCTTTGGCGCCAGATGCCCAAGGGCAAAGGCGGCCAGGAAGGCGCTGCGGTCGCCTTCTCCCCCGACGGTAACTATCTCTTCCTCGCGGTTGGGGACCGCCAGCGTATGACCCCCGCCCAGGATCCGGACCAGCCCGTAGGCAAGATTCTCCGCCTGACGCTCGACGGCAAGCCAGCCCCCGGCAATCCCAACTTCGGCAAAACCGGAGCTGCCACCATTCCGCTGATCGATCCGCCCCGTGACACCGAAGCCGCTAAGACCGCAAAGGTGGTCAGCACCTATACCTTCCCTGGCCCGAACCTGACACCGGCGGAAACCTGGGCGAGCGGCGTCCGCACGCCTTACGGCCTCGCATTTTCACCCAGCGGCGAATTGTGGGAGGTGGAGCATGGCCCGCGCGGCGGCGACGAGCTGAACCTGATCGAGAAGGGCAAGAATTATGGCTGGCCGCTCGTCTCCTTTGGGCAGAACTACAACGGCGTGCCCATTCCCAATCCCGACAACCGGCTCGACCTCGCGAAGCCGGTGCTCTATTGGGCGCCGGTGATCGCGCCGGGCAATCTGATGTTCTACAGCGGTACGAAGACTTTCCCGCAGTGGAACGGCAACGGCTTCGTCAGCGGCCTGATAACCATGTCGCTCGTCCGCATCGTCTTTGACGGCCATGGCGGCGCCAAAAGCGCAGAGCGCTGGGATATGGGCCACCGCATCCGCGATGTGGAAGAAGGTCCCGATGGCTCGCTGTGGATGCTGGAAGACGCCAATCCCGGCGCCCTGATCCATGTGACACCCAAGTGATTGCTTCGCGTTAGGTAACGAGAAGCAAAAAGGGCCGGAGCGATCCGGCCCTTTTTGTTTCGCCGGTTGCCGTTTGTGTCAGCTTACGTTTCAGAGCGGCTAGATTGAGAGTAAATGACGAGTGGAGTTAGCGCAGACTTTAACCGGTCGAGATATCGGCACTCGTAGGACGGCGTAGAGAGTCCCGAGAAGTCTTATAGGAATGTGGAGAGTTGGCCAATCCTGCTCGCGGGCCACATTCCGATTAGGTTGTAACCCGTGACCGGTTAAACTCAACCGGGCTGATTAGATGACGCTGTCGGCTCCTAGATCCGAGTAGACTTGGCAGCTGTTAGAACGACCAAGGCTCGGAAAAAGGAGCCGAGCAATGTCATCTAATCAGCCCAGGATGTGGCGGTAAGAAATGCTCTGGAAGGCCAAATTCGAAATCCAAGTGATTTCAGAACCTCCGTAATATACCATCCGCGAAGCTATGCCTATGGAAGAAGCGTGGCTAACGAAGGAGTACTAAATCCATGATTTATTTACGGCGTTTGTTTGCGTTCAGCCTGCTGTTGCTTGTCGTTGGACTGAACGCTCCAGTGGTCGCTCAAGATCGCATGCCACCAATCCCGCCTGACAAGTTAACCACAGAACAGAAGAAGGCCATAGAAGCGTACCTCGCGGCCCAAGCGAATATCCAAAAAATCTATGGCGACAGATATCCCAGACCGGTCCAAATGGAAGTGGGATTGGGTTGGAGGGAACTTTTGCGCAGCCCGGAACTCATGCTAACTGTGAACGCCATGCGGGAGTACGTAGAATACAAGCCGGCGCTGGCGCCGAGGATCAGGGAGTTGGTAATCATGATCACGGGCCGACAGTCGAGCACGGATTTCATGTGGAACTCCCATTACGCACTGGCAATCAAGACTGGAATCAGTCCGGAAATTCTGAAGTCGATAGCGGAAGGCCGGCGACCGACAGGAATGCCCGAGGACGAAGAGGTCGTTTACGACTTCTGCGACGAGTTGCATCGCAACCAAAGTGTAAGCGATGCAACTTACGCCAAGGCACTCGCCAAATTTGGCGAACAGGGCGTCGTCGATATAGTTGGAGTTTATGGCTGGTATTCGATGTGGGCCATGATGAACAAGGTGTGGCTAAAGCCCCCCGTCGAACCACAAGGTTCCGCGCCCAAACTCACTGTGTTTCCCCGGTGACGCGAAGACGCTTCAATCGAACGCGTGGTCTTCGCGTCTGCTTCTCTTGACCGCACATGGATTGCGCGTGATTCCCCTGTCTCAGCGTCCGGCGCGATTTGCCGGGAGTCCGCATCGCGCGGGAGGCGCCTGGCTTGCTCGGATAGGGCTGCAAAAATGGAACGCAATAAACCGTCATGCGGGGCGAAATTGCGTTTCACAGTCTTCTCTCCCGCAATAGAAATCCAGTGCCTTCTTGTGATCCGAAATTATTTTTCAACTGCGAACTCACCTAATCGTGGGATACCAAACAAGGCCGATTGGATGCCAACCCATGTCAATCAAGCCGGTCGTATTGCGCCCACACGCGCGTAATCTGGCCGGCCTCATTTAGAGACATGGTTTCCGCGGCAAGCAAACCATTCACGCTGTCGTACAGGATCGTCACGGTGTCGACGCCAACCAGAACGGCGCGCAGGTGGAAACGCAAGGAGGGAAACTTACCGAGCGCCGCGGTAAAATATTTCAACAATGCCGCGCGGCCGTGCAACGATCCCGAAAGGCCGGCGCCGAGTCTCTCCACGAAGGGGGAGGAAAAAACGATCTCGTCGGAATAATGCGCGACGATGGAGTCCAGGTCGTGGAGATTCCAGGCTGCGATCCACTCGCGCGCAAACTCGTGTGCCTGTTCGATGGTCTGCATGTCTGCCGTCCTCTCTTTCGGGGCGATCCACTCGGCATCCCTCTTCGCAAAACGAAATTGCGCCGCAGCCCCCTCGCTGCTACAATAGGTCAACAGCATTGACATAATGTAGCAGTGTCGAAAGGGTATGTCAATATGGTTGACCTATTAGCCGAGGGAAATCTCGATGAAGCCCTGGAACTGCTGCATTTCGCCTTTCGGGCCGTCGTGGCGCGGCCGGACCGGATGCTCGGCTCGCGCGGTCTGTCTCGAGTCCACCACCGCATCCTATTCTTCGTCCGGCGCAATCCCGGCATGAGCGTTGGCGAGCTCCTCCGCATTTTGGGCACCTCGAAGCAAGCGCTGAATGCGCCGTTGCGGACCCTGCTGCGAAAAAAAATGGTTTCCTTGACGTCCGCCCCCGAAGACCGCCGGGTAAAACGAATCCATTTGACCGATGAGGGCAAAAGATTTGAAAAAACTCTGTCCGGCGATCAACGCAGCCGGTTCAAGGCGGTTTTCAAAATGGCCGGGAAACAAAAGGAACTCGCTTGGCGCGAAATCATGCGCTCCCTGGCTGACAAGTCCTTCAATTAGCAAGACGGTGGGACGCTGCGGAGGGACTCTTATCGGAATGTGCGACTTTCACCAGAATGTGAACTGGGCCATAACCGCTAGCCCCGTCTTCCGGGACTTGGCGTTCTGAATGCGCCCCACGAAGTTTTCGGTTCGGGTCGTCATCCGGGGACGCCTCGACGCGAACCTGCGAAGACAACCACGGCAGGTCAGAAGCTATTGCATAATGCGGGCGGCGATTACGAAGCCCTCCAGGCGGTGGACATCCTCACTTCCGTCGGACGGTCTTCGATCTGCCTCAAGCAGTCTTGTCCGCAGTCTCGGCACATTGGCCAGCGCGAGCATGAACTGAGGCGGAGGCGAGGCTCGTCCAGAATCGCCTGCATGCCCATAGACCTGGCAGCCACTTCAACCACTGCGGGCTTGTGGGTCTCTGGGCAAGTCACCAGCCTGGTCCCGCGAAACTTGGAATAAACTCGAATTCCCTGGATCACGCGGTAGCCCCAGTAGGGCGCCTCAAGGCCGAGAACGACGGCAGCAGCCATGAAAAGCGCGACGTCAAATGCCGCAACAAGTACGTTCATATGACCTCCTCTGAGTCCTGTGACTCACAGCTTGGACTGTGCCAAATCTGCCGAAGAAACGCTGTGATCCACAACACCCTGCCTTGTGATTCGGGAACTGGCCACATTTCGATGATCCCATTTCCGGGACCTAAATGGTTCAGTCATTGGTAGGGGTTCGCTCCCGAGTACGACGTCACTCGGGCAACAGCGGGTAACTATGCCCGTATGAACAAAGACCGGAGCTGCTGGAATTCGCCGAGATCAGCTCTCGCCAGCGCGGTCCGAACAGTGAAATCTTATTTCTTGCTTTGATGCGTGGCCATCGCCGGCACCCAGGCGGGCGTGCCCTGTTCCCACTTATCGCTGGTGATGGGCCGCTGGTTCGACCCGTCCGCATTCATCACGAAAAGCTCCGCGTAGGGCTGTGGGCTCCCGTCATAGAGCGGCGTTTCATCGCGAAAGCCCAAGCGCGCGCTGCTGAACACGATGTACTTGCCGTCGGGCGACCACGCACAGTGAGCGTCGTTTCCGGGGGAGTGCGTCAATTGCTGGAGGTCGGTGCCATCCGGCCGGATGGTGAAAATTTCGTAAGAGTTTGTGCCGCCCGTATCGCGTGTGAAGCCGATGCGATCGCCCAGCGGCGACCACACGGGGAAGTTGTCCTGCCCCGACGTGAGCGTGGTGCTCTTGCCGTCTTCCACGTTCAGGATTTGAATGCTCCGGTCATCCTTTTTCCAGACGCGATACACGATGTGCTTGCCGTCCGGCGCCCAGCTCGGAAAGCCGCTATTGAGCGGGCCGCTGGTGAGTTCACGCTTTTCGGACCCGTCCGCACGGATCATGATGAGTTGCGAAGGTTTGGTTTCGCGGTCGTTGAAAATTGCCCCGTATCCGAAAACAACCCATTGCCCATCCGGCGACCACGATGGCGAGAAGGCTCCTCCGCCGTCTTGCTCGAAGAGCTGCTTGCGGTTCGCTCCGTCCAGATCGCTCACGTATACCGCAATCTTATCGAAGGGGGTGAGTCGGAGGGCGGCGACATCCCCGAAAGGACTGTTGGCCAACTTCCCGGTGCTCGAAATCGAGGGGAATTCGCCCGTGTATCGGAGTTCGAACGTCTGATCCTTGGAGTAGAGCGGCTGATTCTGCTTCGAATCGTAGGCGAACTTCTCATAAACCAATTGCTTGCCGTCGGGCGACCACGCAGGATTGCGGATCACTCCTGGAGCCGGCGCGTCCGCTCCATGCTCTCCCGTGGTGAAGGCCAATTCTCCCTTTTGTCCGGGTCCCTTGAGGAGGTACCCGATTCGGTCCGCGCTCAAGAACTGCGGCGATACTTTCAGGCCGGGGCCGGAGGTGCGCTCCGACCGGGCGCCCGTGGCCAAGTCCACGGAGATGATCTGCGAGACGGCGCTCCCAATAAAACGCGCCGCAAATGTATATTCGTCGTCCAAGCCGTAGAAGACGAGTTGCTTGCCGTCAGCCGACCATTTCGGCGAACCCGCCATTTCGCCTTCCGGCGTAAGTTTGCGCAAACCCTCGCCATTCGGCTGAATCACGTAGATGCTTGCCTCTTGAATGTGTTCGAATCCAGGCAGGGGGAATTTGTGCCTCCTGAAGTCCGTTCCCCGGTCGGAGGAAAAAGCGATCCATTTGCCGTCCGGCGACCAGGAAGGCCTATAAAAGCCATCCATTTTCCCCGCAGCCGCTTGCAGAGCGGGCACGCCCGTAAGATTGCGCGCCTTTCGTGTTTTGATATCCAGGATCCAGATGTTGCACGTTCCGGCGCCGCGCGTGGAAACGAAGGCCAGTTGATTGTCGTCCGGCGAAAGCGACGCCTGATCGTCAAATCCATCGTCGTCCGTCAGTCGCTCGAGGCCGGAGCCGTCCGCTTGGATTCGGTAAATATTCGCGGAGCCGTTGCGCTCGGACGTAAATACGATCCATTTGCCGTCGGCGGAAAACATCGCGTCGTAGTCCATGTTTCCACCGGAGTTGAGCTTGCGCTCCCCGCTTCCGTCCCCGTTGGCAATGAACAATTCTCCGCCGGAAGGTCCGATGCGGTTCGTCAAAATGGTGTTCTTGGCAGACGCCGGCTGCGCCGAGGTACGTGCCAAGGCCCCAAGCAGGAGAAAAAACGCCGTGACTGTCATTCCTAATTTTGTCATGGAGAACCTCCCTCTGACTCGCGCATCGTACGCTGCTCCTCTTCTTGACACAATGGATTTGCTGCGAGAGCGGGCCATGCCGACCTTGGCTGCGTTTTCCCGGTGTGCGGCGGATGTATCGACGGTCTACAATGCCGTGGCCATGAGCCTGTCGAAAACTGTCCGCTTGCTGCTCGCACTCGCTTCGGGCGTTGCGCTGGCGCTGGCCTACCCTTCCTTTAATATCCCAATTCTGGGATGGATCGCTCCGGCGTTTTTGATCGTCGCAGTGCTGGGGGAGCGGCCGCGATTCGCATTCCTGCTGGGATGGTTGCAGGGCGCGGCGTACTACGGGCTGAGTGTGCCGTGGTTCTATACCGTGATGCGGCAATACGGTCCGCTTCCTGTGATTCAGGCGGGAGCCGTGTTCGCGCTGGTCATCGTCGCGACGTCCCTGTTTCACGGCGCATTCGCCGCAGCGATTGCCTGGCTGGGAAAATTTGCGCCGGAGAAAGCGTGCCTCGCGGCGCCGTTCGTCTGGGTAACGATGGAGTTCGCGATGATGCACCTGCCCGCCATCGGCTTCCCGTGGAATCTGCTCGGATATGTGGCTGCCGGAAATCTTGCCCTGGTGCAAGTAACGGCAATCACGGGCATTTTCGGTCTCTCGCTTCTCGTCGCAGCGTACAACGGGCTTGCAGCCTGGGCCGTGCTGCAAATCTCGGAGCGTAGAAATGCAGGATTGAAATTGTGGGCGGGAGCGACGACCGCGCTTGTCCTCATTGGCGTCGTGGGGCCGCATTTTGTGCCGCGGGCCAACGCGGATCACGTCGCGCATCTTGTGCAGACGAATTTTCCCGTGTCCAACGGCTATCCCTCGAATTGGATGCAGGTTCACGCGGCGGAAATGGATCAGCTCGAAGCGATCAGTATCGGGGCGGCGCAAAAAGTTCCCGGCATCGTCGTGTGGCCGGAAGTTCCGGCGCCGTTTTCCCTGCAGGACGCAAATTTTCAGGCGCGCGCCGTGCGGATCGCGCGCGGAGCAGGGAACGGCTTTCTAGTCGGCGTGATCGATTTTAAGCCGCTGGGCAATGGCCAGAGTGGCGCGAACAACAGCGCTGCGCTGCTTGGCACGGACGGCGCACTCGATTTCATGTATGACAAGATCCATCTCGTACCCTTCAGCGAATACGTGCCGTGGAGGAAATGGCTTTTTTTCGCGCAGGGATTAACGGGGCTTATCGGCGATTTTCAGCACGGCTCGCAATATAAAGTCGGAAAAATTTCCGGCGGCCCTTTCAGCGTCTACATTTGCTACGAGGCGATTTTCCCGAATGAAGTCCGCCGCTTCACGCTGGCCGGCGCGCAACTCTTCATCAACATTTCGGACGATGGCTGGTTCGGCGGTTCGGGCGCACCGGGACAGCATTTGGCGATGGCCCGCGTGCGGGCGGTGGAGAACCGGCGTTGGCTGCTGCGCGACACGAACGATGGAATCACGGTTTCCGTCGATCCGTACGGGCGAATCGTGGCGCGGCTTCCGGCGGATATTCGCGGAGAACTGGACGCTCCGTACGCGTTTCGCGCGGACTTGACGCCGTATGCGCGCTGGGGCGACTGGCTCGCGTGGCTGTGCGTTCTCTTCGCGCTCGTGTTACTGTTGATTGCTGCGCGCGACACATTTGCGCGCAAAACTTCGTAATTCAGCGGGACACCACATCATGATGATCGAAGATTTACAGCGGCAGCAGGAAGAACTTCGCAAGCGCATCGAACTCGTGCGGAGCTATCTTTGACGTTGCCCGCAGCCGCGAAACCGTAGCCTCCCTGGAAAAGAAAATCGCGCAGCCGGATTTCTGGCAGGACCAGGA
>DATNIO010000049.1:0-13259 GCA_035604385.1 Verrucomicrobiia bacterium
CAGGCGGTTGTTACGGTGCGGAACATTACGCTCAATCAAAAGGGCGAGCAGGTGCAGGTATTAACGACGAAAATTCTTGCGTTCAAGCGCACTGAAGGTTCCGCAATGCACGATTGAAACCCAGTTTAGACAGTCGCGTTACTCAACTTCAATTTCAGTGCGGGGTTCAGCTTTGTGGTTCTTGGTGGCACACGCTTCAGCCTGTAGGGTTTCGACCTCGCAAGGACTAACCCCCACAGGCTGAAGCCTGCGCCACTTAGGACGCCTGTTTCAGAACGTAAGAACGGTAGAGGGTGTCGCGCTGTGCGGGCCTGTAGCCGGCATCTTGAATGATGCGGCGAAGTTCGCCTTCATTGGTGCGGTTGCGGACGCCGGCGGCGAAAACCACGTTTTCCTCGATCAGGATGCTGCCCACATCGTCGGCGCCGAATTGCAGGCCGACTTGGCAGACTTTGATTCCCGGCGTGAGCCAACTCGACTGGATGTGATCGATGTTGTCGAGGTAGAGACGGCTAATGGCCAGCGTCTTCAGGTAATCGACGGCGGTGGCTTGCGGTATTTTTTTCCCGAGCGGGGTATTGTCCGGTGCGAACATCCACGGAATGAACGCGGTGAAGCCGCCGGTATCTTCCTGGATGCGCCGCAGGCGCTCGAGATGATTGACGCGGTGGCGGTACTCCTCGCCGCAGCCGAACATCATGGTCGCGGTCGTGCGCATGCCAAGCGAGTGGGCCACGCGGTGCATGTCTTCCCATTCGTCGGAGGTGCACTTGAGGCGCGAGATGCGCGCGCGAATTTCGTCGTCGAGAATTTCCGCGCCGCCGCCGGGGATGGAGTCGAGCCCCGCAGCCATGAGGCGCGCGATCGTCTCGCGCACGCTCAGGCCGGAAACTTCCGCGATGCAGCCGATTTCCGGCGCGGAGAAACAGTGCAGATGGACCTGCGGAAAGCGCTCTTTGAGCGAGCGCAGCAGATTTTCGTAATACTCGACGCGCAAGTCCGGGTGCAAGCCGCCCTGCAGCAGGATTCCGGTGCCGCCCAGCTCGATCATTTCCTCGATTTTTTCGTAGATGGACTCGAACGAGAGCAAATAGCCTTCCTTCGATCCCAGCGGACGGTAGAACGCGCAGAACGAGCAGTATTCTGTGCAGAAATTGGTATAGTTGATGTTGCGGTCGATCTGGTAGGTAACCACGCGCGGGTCGGTTTTCTTGCGGCGCACTTCCATCGCCGCCATCCCGATGCCCACCAGGTCATCGGAGCGAAATAGGTCGAGCGCTTCTTGTTGTGTCAGTCCCATGGATGCGCTTCCTTCTTACTTGAATTGCGTGTTGTTTTGTAGCGTCCGCCTTCAGGCGGACACTCTTGACTCATGCAAATGCCCGCCTGAAGGCGGGCGCTACACTACCGTGCCATGCTCGCGGCCCCGACAAATTCTATTTCGCGCGCGCGCGGAATCAAACCGGCCCGCGCGCACTCCTCATAATACCGCCGGAGGCCCGCTAAATTCTCCTCATCGAGCGAAAAATTAATGTTTTCAGTCAAATAGCGCTCGAGTTCGCGCGGCGGAAGTTCGAGCTTCAAGGCCGCGCCCTCGGCGATTTCCCCAATACGCGCAAGGCCATATTCGCGCGACGCCTGAAAGTCCGCGGTGATTTCCGGCGTAATCGCGCCGCGCCGCGCCACCCAGATCGCCAGGACGGAGGGAAGCCCGGTCATTTCGCGCCATTGCTGCGCGATATCGTACAAAAACAGGGTTTCGATGCCTTTGACGGGCTGTTCATCCTCGCCGCCGCAGCAACCGCAGTCTTCTGCCTGGGGGACCTTTGCTTGCAGCCTATCCACTTTCAGACGCAGGCGCAGCGCGGGGTCGCCGATCACGAGCGCGGCGTCGGCGCGGGCCAGCATCTTGTCCGGATCGGGCGGCATGTCGATGAATTCAGGATCGATATTCCAGTGCCGCCGGCTGAGAATCCGCGCAAGGCCCACCGAACTGCGCGAATTCGTGTCCAGCGCGAAGCTTTTCGCCATTTCGATGGGCACTTTGGAGACGACCAGGAGGCTGCGGACTTCATTCTTGGATGCGATCGCCATTCCCGGCAGAGCGACGACGTCGTCCATGCGCTGGTATTCGATGGACGGGATGATGCCTATATCAGCCCGCCGGGCGCGCAAATCCTCCGCGCACTGAGAAGGCACGGCAAACAATAGCTCGTACTTGCCCGCCAGAGGGCCGTCCGTGAAGCCCCAGACCAGTGGCGCTGTATTCAGGAATTCCACGATGGAGATGCGCAGTTTGCCCATATTCATTGAAGCTTGGGGACAATTGACTATAGCATAGCCCGGGCTGAGTCCCGCAGGTTCGCGGATAGCATACTATCGCGATTGCATGGGTGTGCATGGCTTCGTGGTGGGGCATCCGTGCAAGTTTGCGTCATTGGCCGGTGGCTGGCCTTGGGCCGCCTACTCTGCAAGCCGTCATCGACCGAAATTGCGAAACTCGATTTCAACAGGGTCCATGTAGTTCCGCTATCCCACGGAACCTGAGATCAAGACATGCCGCTTGAAATGCACAGGGTGGAGGAACTAGGATTGCGAATCGTTTTTGGAGGTGCGAGGCATGAGCACACGAAACCTACTCCCCGGATTTCTCCTTTTGTCCTCTGTGTGTGTGGTCGCTGGAACCGCTGGGTGTTCGAAGCAAGAACCCGCAGTCGCCCCGCCAACTTCTTCCACTGCATCCCAGCCATCTCAACTCGCTGCTCCTGCAAGCGTCCCGGCAGCAGCCGGGCCTGCTGCTACGCCGATGAGCCCTGGCACGGTGATTGCCAGCGCGCAATACAGCGCAGATCCGAATCTTCGCTGCGACTTGCTGGAAGTGAGGCGAGTAAGTGGCGGCGCCTTATTGGTCCGCTGGAGGTTAACCAACGCCGCCGGAGCGCCACAATCCAACGGCCTGGTTGCCGGCGCGGCGCCGAAAGCGATCCACTATGATTTCGATTGGGTTCAGCTTTACTATACAGATCCAGCCGAAAATAAGAAGTATGCCTTCTTGACTGATTCCGAGAATAATCGGGTCCTGGATATGTGGTATGGGGATCTGCCCCCGGGCGAACAACGCTTGCAATGGGCCAAGTTCCCGGCGCCGCCGGTGACCTCAACCAAGGTCACAATCTATATTCCAAAGTTTGCTCCTTTTGAAGACACGCCGGTGTCTTAGTGAGGAGATAGCCTTGATCCGCGAAAGAGCGGGACGCATATTTCTGATTGGCGCGTCTATTATGGCCGCTGCCTCTTTACCGCAATCCGCCCAAGCCCAGAAATACAAGGCCGACGACGCCATTCCCCCTGGCGCCACGGCAAAAGTGTTGCCCCTGAAAGGGAAGGTCACCGACCTTAAGGGCCTCAGCTTAACCGTGGCCGGCAAGGTTGACCCACTGAATGCCGCGCTCAAGGATCTGGGTGCGCGGACGACGGACACGGAAATTCAAATTCAGCTCGATAGCGACGTACTGTTCGATTTCGATAAGGCCGATCTCCGCCCCGAAGCCCTGCCTAGTCTGCAAAAAGTAGTGACGGTGATGAAATCTTACGCCGCATACCCTTGCACAATTGGCGGCCATACAGACGGCAAGGGAGAAAAACAATACAACCAGAAGCTGTCCGAGCGTCGCGCCGACTCCGTAAAGGCTTGGCTGGTCGCGCACGGTGTTTCGAATTCCATCACTACTTATGGCTATGGCGATACCAAGCCCGTTGCTCCGAACAAGAGGTCCAACGGCGCTGACGACCCAGAAGGCCGCCAGAAAAATAGGCGCGTTGAAATTACCCTCAAGAAGAGCTGAAGCACAATTACCTTTGATTGGGTGGCGCCCTAATTCGAAGATCGTCTCGATTTTTCGGACGTTTAGGAGGTCAGGGCCTCAGAGTCTGTGTGAAAACTGAGCGTTTTCAGGCGAGAAGGGAGTGTGGGTGCCCTACCCCTGGTGCGCTCTTCAGAGGGTGGGGGCCAGATTCCACGACAACCTGGAATGTGGAGATTGAGGTTGGGAAAATCCCCACCCTTGCAAAAACCGCAAGGAGCAGGCACCCGGCGAGCCTGTCGTTTTCCACAGGCATGAATTTGAAATTGAATTTTCAGGATTACATCTCTGCGGCGGATAATTTCTGGGCGCTCCGAATGATGTGTAACCGTTTTCTTGATAAGACTGCCTAAGGGTGTCACTTATTGTGCAAAATGCTGCATTCTGGTGCAGTCGTATTTCGCGCATATCATGTGTTTGGCTAGTGATTCAAGAAGCGGCGAATGGAAGCCTGCTTGCACGCGTTGAATTGAAGCGGGTGGGGAGTAACGCTGCGGGGACGACGGCCCCGAGAGAAATCGGGTACGTGAGCGCGCTCCTAGCCCGCTTCTAAAATCCCAGTGCCCGCAATTTCAGTGCGATCCAATTGTCAACATTTTGTCAAATGAGGATAGACACTCTGTGGGCCGCCTCAGCAAGAGCCTCAGGCAATCTATTTCAACAATTTTCTCCCCGTTACTTCCCCTCCTTATGCCACTGACTTAAATGCTCAGGCATGAATTCAGGAATTGCGTAGGCCAATATCCCGTGAATGCGCATCCCCGAAAAATAACCCATCACCGTAGTCTGGGAGCTTCTTGACTTCCATCTCGCCAGGGAGTTTACTTACGACAATTCGATCAGCAAGCGGAGTTGGGTGAACAGTTTATTTTCAACGCTCCCCAGAGGCGGACGGACGGCTTGCCGCCCGGACCCCGGGGAAGATGGAGCGAAGCATGCGAGATCGCAGGGATTTCTTGAAGACCGTCGCGGGCGCAACGACCGGAATGCTATTGACGGGAAACGCTTTTGCCGGTTCCGCCATTCAGGGAGGTCCGGCCGCGCCAGCCGCGCCCGTGAAGCGCCGGGAAGTGTCCGTTGCCGGCCGGCGCGTGAAAGTCGTCGACGTACACGCTCACTGCGTGATTCCGGAAGTGTGGGACATCGTGAAGGACACGCCCCTCGCTCCGAATGCCGGCCCGCGCGCGCGCGGACCGAACCTCATGGGACCGGACCGTATTCGCGCGATCGATCAACTGGGAATCGACGTTCAAGTGCTGAGCGTCAACGGCTTCTGGTTCTATGGCGCGGACCGCGACCTGGCGGCCAAGATCGTCAAGCTTCAAGATGAAAAGCTGGCGGAATGGTGCGCCGCTCATGCGGACCGCTACGTTGCTCTCTCCTCGGTCGCGCTGCAGTTTCCCGACCTGGCGGCCGAGCAGCTCGAGTATGCCGTAAAGAAGCTGGGCGCGCGCGGCGCCGCCATCGGTGGACACGTCCAGGGGGAAGACATCTCATTGCCCAAGTACGATCCGTTCTGGGCCAAGGCGCAGGAACTTGGCGTTGTGGTTTTCATGCATCCTCAGGGCGCCGAGAATGTCCTCCAGAAAGATGCGCTCAAGGGAAGGGGCGACCTGGGCAATATCATCGGCAATCCATTGGAAACCACGATTTTCCTCACGCGCATGATGTTCAACGGAGCATTCGACCGCTTTCCCGGCTTGAAACTCTGCGCGGCGCACGCGGGCGGCTACCTGCCGTCCTATCTCGGGCGGACCGAAGTCGCCTGCGAGGTGCGGCCCAATGCCGATTGCGCGAATAAGAAACAGCCGAGCGAATACCTGAAGAGCCAGGTCCTTGTCGACACGATCGTTATTTCCGAAGAGGGCTTGCGCCATCTCGTGGCGGAGGTCGGCGCCGGCCAGGTCGTCTTTGGAACCGATATGCCGTTCGTTTGGCATTCCAATGTGGACCTGATTCTGAACGCGCCGTTCCTCAGCGACGCCGAAAAGGAAGCCATCCTCGGCGGCACGCTGGTCAAAATGCTTCGAATTTGAATGAACTGAGCCCATAAGACCGTCTTTCTCAAGAGCGATGAACGCGCATGCTAAAGCGACACCGTGGCTGCTCGGGAAGCCTCTGGCCTGTGGTTCGGCTGTAGGGGCACGGCATGCCATGCCCCTACAGCCGAACCACGAGCAACAACTGCGGCAGCGGCGCACTATTGCGGTATATATTGAATTTGCGATGGATCTTTTGCGCGTTTGTGTGAAATCCGGACTGATACTATTTTTGCTTTCCTGCCTTACTGCCAGTGCCTGCCATGCCCAGAGCCGCGATGTGGTCTGCCGTGGTGGCGTAGGCTTTTTCGAAGCGGAATTCCCAACCGGCGTCAAAGTGCATGTTGGAGCTTCCATGGTGGGTGAACTGGAGGCGCGAGTCTGTGAGGCGGCGCTCAGTTGGGGCGATCAACATTTAGTGATCTCGGATGCGGCCCCGGATCTGGATATTGATGCCTTCGGCGTGGATTTCGGCTTGGGAGTGCCCGTCGTCGCGGCGCAAGTAAAAAAATCAAAGGCCGACTGCTGCATGGCGTACAACATTTATTCCCTGCGATCGCCGCCCGTGCTGCTGCGGCGTCTCACCGGAGGAGAATTCTTCAGCGCCGCGGACACCGATCTGGACGGCCGCGTGGAAATTTGGACGAACGATGCCGCCGCGGTGGAGGGCTTCGAGAATTTCCGCTTGCGCGATCTGGAGTTTGCGCCGCCGGTCGTCCTGCGCTTCGTGCGCGGCCGGTTGCTGGACGTAGGTTCCGAGTTTCGATCCTATTTTGACCAGAAAATCGCTGACGAGCAGGCCAAGCTCAATCCGCAGGATCTTGCCGATTTCAAAAACAGCGATGGCAAATTGGCTTCCCCCGCCGCTTTACCAGCCGGCGGATTATTCCGCCTGCGAGGCGTGAAGGTAAAAGTGCTGGAAATCGTCTGGTCGTACCTTTACAGCGGCCGCGAACAGGAGGCTTTGCGTTCTCTTGCCGAGATGTGGCCCGCGGCGGATTTGAACCGGATTCGCGACGCACTCTTGGACGCGCGGGCGCGGGGGATCCGCTCCCAAGTGGATGGAGTGTCAACCACAGTTCCTTCTGGCCGGGAAATACAAGTGAAAATCTTTGACGGAACGACCACCGTGTCCGCAACGCCGGGATTGACGCCCAAAGACGTGAAGCCCAAACAGGAAATAATTGCGCCCAGAGCCATTCTGATGGAGCGGCCGCCGCCAGTGACTCCCTTGGAGATCGAGCTAGCGCAATCGGAGTCGACGCTGGAACTGGTGATTGATTCCGCAGGCAAAGTTCGGTCGGTCGAAGTGCTGGGAAGCACTCAATCGATCGACGAGGGGCTCATCAAGTCAACTTCGGACTGGAAATTTATTCCCGCGTTCAGCGCCGGCGAGCCCGTCGCAAGCAGGATTCTCCTGGGCGTCTCGCTGAAAAAATGAATTTGTCGACGGCGGACGGCCACAAGCCGGTTGGGGAATGGTTGCGTCTTCTTGCGACTACAGAAAAGACACGGTAAACTTTCGCGCTTGAAGAAGCGAAGGCGGTCAACGGACGAGATCACAAATCACGTTGCCCGATACTTAGTGAACTGCAATACGATAAACGATTCCTACTAGGAGGGACTCATGGCCAAAGGATATTGGATTTGTTTTTACCGATCGGTCTCGAACCCCGACGCCGTTGCCGAATACGCGAAATTGGCGGGCCCCGCCATCCAAAGCGGCGGCGGCCGATTCCTGGGCCGAGGGATGCCCACGAAGACGTACGAAGCGGGGAAGAACATGCGAACCGTGGTCATCGAGTTCGAGAGCGTGCAGAAAGCTACGACCACGTTTGAGAGCCCTGCTTACCAGGCAGCGTGCCGCGTGCTCGATGGCGCCGCCGAGCGGGACATCCGAATCATTGAGGGGCTCGCCTAATCCGGATTTCCCACAAGCCATCTGCAGTGCATCGACGTACTCGTAACATGCATTCACAATGTCCGACGACAGGACAAGTAGCACAGCCACTTTTGGCTGTGTGCCTTTTCTGAGTGCTGGAAAAACCGCACAGCCAAGAGTGGCTGTGCTACGAAAACCGGTCCGTGGCTGGCTTTTTCCGCAACCTGTGAAGCCTGCGCCACAGACTTCCATCGTGAATCAATGCGCCAGCGGATCAGGACGAAGCTGAAAGTGCAGCAGGATTGACACGGCCGACTTGCCTCCCTCGATGTGCCAGACCGGGATCTCGGAAAAATTCGACCACAGGCCTCGGCCTTTCCATCCAGCTTTCGGATCGTCGATGCGCCCGTCGAGTCCACGAGAATAAAAACCGAGCGGGTACGGCACGCGCAGGACGACCCACTTCCCTGTATCCGGCTGCAGAACGAGGAGTGAATCTGAGTTGGTGCCGGTTGCCATCGGAATGTTTTTGCCAAGCCCGAGGGTGTCGAACCGGTCGACTCAGTTGTAATAGGGATAGTCCGCGCTGCCTACTTCGGTTCCCTTCAAGAGAGGGCCCGGCAGGTGATACAGCGTCCAGCCTTCGGGACATTGCTGTCCGGTTGCGGTGGGCCCGCTCCGTACGGCGCACTTGCGGCGATCGAAACTGGCCAGGTGCCCACTGCCCGCCAGGGAAGTCCAAACGATGCCGTTGCTGTCGATGTCGACCCCGTGCGGAAAAAATCCCTGATTGCCGGCAATACTCGTAGTTTCGTATGGCGCTTCGTACACTTCCGTGCGGCAGGTTGCCGGGGGATTCGAGCCGCGATCGACGCGGACCAGTTTTCCAGGGACGCCGACGGCGGCATACCATGCGCTGCCGTCGACGGGATTCACAGCAAGCCCATAAGGAAAGCCCGCAACGGCAGTGTCGGTCTTCCAATCGAATTTCCCATCTCCGCGCGTGTCGAGGTAGGCGGGGCACCATCCTTGCGCCGCCTGTTCGTCATGTGTCTCTTCGTAGAGGCGAGTGTTGACCCAGCCCACGGCGCCCTCCTCGCCGCTGAAGTACAGGGTATCGTCCTTGTCCTGCGCGAACTGGAGGTGATGCGTGCCGAAACAGGTGTCGATCATCGTCCATTTCTTCGTTTCCGGATCGTACATCGACAGTTGCCGGATGCTTACGTCCAGCGGATCATACTTCGCAAAAATATTGTTCGAACCTTCCTTGCAGTAGGCCGGGTCGGCCTTGCTTCGAATGGACGAGGTGACCCACACACGGCCTTTTTCGTCCATCATTGGATTGTGCGGACTGTTGGTGGCGGTCCAAAGCACTTGCTCGCCAAAATAGGGTGAGGGGAAACCCACTTCCAGCTACATGAGGTAAGGCGCAATCTCTTTTTGGTCCACACGCGTTGGGATATCGATGTGGCTGGATTCGTTCGTCCGTGGATTTTCAACCTCCAGGGTTCCTGCGCCTTCCGAGGTTGCATAAACGAGGCCGTGCGGATTTACAGTGGGGTTGCGCTTGTCGGTGGTCATCTCATCATGCACCCAATCAGATGGCCCGCGTCCCCATTCCCACTCCGTGATAACCACATTCCGCTCGACACCCTGGGGCCGCGGCGGCACTGGAGGCAAAGCTCCGGCTGCAATCCGGTCGCTCCAATCGGAAAGCATAGCCAGCGCCCGGTCGTGGGGAAGCTGGTTTAGCGCCGTGGCCATCAGCGGCCCTCTCTGGCCTGATTTTAATCGACGATCCCAGGCCGCCGCCGTGGAATCGAATGTACCCAGGCTCGGTTCGATCTCGCGGGTGAATTTGTCCCCGAGCTGATGGCACTGCGTGCATGTCCTCATGGCGAAGAGCCACTCCGCCTGGTTGTGGATTCCGCCGGAAAGCACGCTGGCCTGCCCATTTTCGCGCCTGCCGCGCTGCGGTGCGGAATTGCGTTCCGGCTTCAGGAACGGGAACTCGCTTGCGGAGGGAACCTGCAGGAGCGAATACCAGTAGTTTGCGGGATAGATTTGCGCGGCCGCGCGCGCATCGGGAGCGGGCGCCGCCTTCAGTGCGAGCGTTTTGCCCGGCGCGGATACGATTGGCGCAGAATCGACGACGCCATACCCCCTTACCCAAATCTTGTAGCCGGCCTTCGGGATGTCGGGCACAAGAAACCTTCCCCGGTCGTCCGTGACCACGATTTTCCTGAATTTTGTCGGCAGATCGGTGGTCTCCGCGATCACCCACACTCCCGCTTCCGGGCCGGTCGGTCCGCTGACCACTCCGCCGATATCATTCTGAGCCACGGCGATTTTGTCCGTCCTGGCCTGACGTGCTGGCACGTTGGCCTGGCCTGCTGCTAATTGGACGGCGCACGCCGCCAGGATCAGACTTACTGCAACAAATATCGATCGCGCGTGTTTGCGATTTTCCTTCATCATCTTCCCCTCGGAGCGCAACATGCTTACCAAAATCCTCAGATGCTGGCAAGGAAACTCGCCTTGCCAAGGAGGCTCGGTGGCGCAGGCTTCAGCCTGCGCCACTCAAGCTCAGCAGTAACAACTTGACACGCTTGGTGACAACAGAGTAGCTTCGCTGCTGCCGTGGAACTGGATGCTTCCCTCGATTGGCTGTCACTCTCAATGACGCCGGGCCTCGGCTCGCGTCTCACGGGGAAATTGCTGCGCCAATTCGGATCGCCGCAGGATGTGTTTCGCGCCTCCCTTACTGAACTAGAAGCTTGTCATCTGCCAACAGCGCCCGCGCGGGCGATCCAATCCAAGGGCGCTCATAAGGATGCCGAGGAAGAACTCGCGCAGGTCCGCAAACTGGGCTGCCGGTTGCTGAATTGGGACGAGCCGGAATATCCGCAGAGGCTGCTCGAAATCTACGATCCACCGCCCCTTCTTTACGTGCGCGGAGACGCCGGCGTGCTCAACCGGCATTCGATCTCGATGGTGGGCACGCGCCGCCCGACTCCCTACGGCAATCAAGTGGCGGAGCGGCTTGGGCACGACTTGGCCGAGCGCGGACTGACGATCGTCAGCGGCATGGCGCGTGGGATTGACAGCCTGGCGCATCAAGGCGCTTGCCGGGCTACTCACGGGGCGCCGATCGGCGTGCTCGGCACGGGCGTGGACGTCATCTACCCGAAGGAGAACAAGAAATTATTCGCGGAAGTGGAAAAGCGCGGCGCGCTGATCAGCGAATTCCCGCTGGGCACGCACCCGGCCCCCGAGAATTTCCCGGTGCGGAACCGCGTTGTCGCGGGAATAGCGCTCGGCGTGGTGGTGGTACAGGGCGCGCAGTATTCCGGTTCGCTCATCACGGCTCGTCTGGGAATGGAGTTTGGCCGCGAAGTTTACGGCGTGCCGGGGAATGTCACCGTAGACGTCAGCTTTGCCCCGAACCAGATGATCAAGCAAGGCGCCAAGCTGGTGACGTCCTGGGAAGACGTGATCGAGGAATTGCCGACGGAAATCCGCGCCGAGCTGTTCCCGGTCGAGGCGACCACCAGCGCCGAGCGCGCATCCCTCTTTGAGGGAGCTCTTTCCCCAGTAGAGAAAAAGATCTTCAGCCTGCTAGGAACGGACGAATCGATTCACGTGGATGAACTCGTGGAAAAGGCGGAATTGAACTCCTCGGAAGTTCTGGCGGCGCTGTGCGAGATGGAGATGAAAGGGATCGTAAGACAGATGCCGGGGAAGCAATTCATCAAAATCCTGCTGTAGGGGCGTTTCTCCTTTGCAGCCGTCGCCAAAAACAAAACGCAGAGAATTCCCGCTAAATCGCTGAAATTACAACCCTCTACGCCAATGTGCCGCAGCCTATAGAATCGAGAAGGACACAAGGCGCATCTATCAAGCGTTGACAAACAGTGGGAACGAGGGCCACGCTAGGAGAACGGAAAGGGAAAAACGCTTCTAACGTGGGGCGTTCAGGTCTGGAAAAAAGTCATGGGAAGATCGCTGGTCATCGTCGAATCGCCCGCAAAGGCGAAGACGATCAACAAATACCTGGGACGCAATTACACGGTCAAGGCCTCCTATGGGCACATCATGGACCTGCCCAAAAAGGTGCTGGGCATCGATATCGCGCACGGGTTTGCGCCGACGTATGAAGTCAATCCGGACAAAACGAGCGTTGTGACGCAACTCCAGAAAGCCGCCTCTACCGCCGATGCCGTTTATCTGGCGGGCGACCCGGACCGCGAAGGCGAAGCCATTTGCGCCCACCTGGCCGAAGTGTTGAGCGGGCCAAAGCTCGAATTTCCCACAGAAGAAGAAAAAGCAGCCATCGAAGAAGCGAACGGGAACGGCAAGAAGGGCAAGAAGAAAGCCAAGAAGCCCGTCAAGAAAGCCGTCGCCAAGGGCAAACCCGTCATCGCTCGAAAAAACATTTTTCGCGTGATGTTCAACGAAATCACGTCCAAGGCGATCAAGGCGGCGTTCGAACATCCCGGCGAGATCAACGAAAACCTGGTGGACGCGCAGCAAGCGCGCCGCGTGCTGGACCGCCTGGTCGGCTACAAAATTTCGCCTCTGCTCTGGGACAAGGTGCGCCGGGGTCTTTCCGCCGGACGCGTGCAGACGGTGGCGCTGCGACTGATTGTCGATCGAGAGCTCGATATTCGCGCGTTCGTCCCCGTGGAGTATTGGACGATCCACGCGATTCTGGCCGCCGGCGAGCCGCCCGCGTTCGAAGCGAAGCTCACCAAATATAAGGGCGAGGACATTGAAGTCCACACGCAGGCCGAGGCGGACGCCATTGTGGCCGCGGCAGGAAAAGCGGAATGGAAAGTGGCCGGCGTCACGCAGAAGGAAAAGCGCCGGTTTGCGCCGCCCCCGTTCACGACGTCCAAGCTGCAGCAAGCCGCCTACAATAGACTGCGGTACACCGCCAAGCGCACCATGGGCCTCGCACAGCGGCTCTATGAGGGTGTGGAACTGGGACAGGAAGGCTCGGTCGCTCTGATCACTTACATGCGCACGGACTCGGTGCGCGTTTCGAATGACGCGCTGGACCAGGTGCGCGGTCTGATTGGCTCCCGATATGGCCAGCCGTACCTGCCAGAAAAGCCGAATTTCTTCAAGTCCAAGAAGGATGCGCAGGACGCGCACGAAGCCATTCGACCGACCGATGCCGCCCGGACGCCCGAGGACGTAAGACCGTTCCTCAGTGACGATATGTTCAGGCTCTACCAGCTCATCTGGCAGCGGTTTGTGGCCTCCCAGATGGTGCCGGCGGTGTTCGACCAGACGACGGTAGATGTGACAGCGGGCGATTACACGTTTCGCGCGTCCGGATCGGTGCAGAAGTTCGACGGTTACCTGGCCGTTTATCAGGTGTCGGCCGACGATGACGAAGACGCCGATGCGGATGCGAGCAAGGCCCTGTTGCCGCCGGTCGCGGAGGGCGAGACGCTGCGTCTCGAAACT
>DATNIO010000050.1:0-22676 GCA_035604385.1 Verrucomicrobiia bacterium
CGAGCACGGGCGAGTACTGATTATCCAGCAGGTGATGCCACCACAGGGCAGCGGTGCTTCCCGCGAATTACTATTTGAAGGAACTATGTCGGACCTCAATATGCTGGTGATGACGGGAGGCTATGAGCGCACGGAAGCACAATATCGAGTTCTCCTCGAAGCAGCAGGATTCAAGCTGACACGCTTGGTGCCGACGCGGTCAATTATGAGCGTACTTGAAAGCAAACGAGCGTAATACCATCTCTCAGACTACGGAATCTGGATAGGGCCTGAGAAACGGGATTCCCGGAAACTGAGATTGGCTCCATTCCGAGAAGAGGGAATGTGCGGCAGCCGGCTTCTATTCGCGCCGCCGACCGAACGTGTAGATCAAGTTGAGCGTCGTCCGCAAGTTGGTCTGCCCCTGAATCGCCACGTTGGAATTGAAATAGGAAGTGCGCAGGTACTCTATTTCCGGCCGCAGCGACAATGCTTCCGACATCCGGAATTGAAATCCCGCGCCGCCCTCCCACGCAAAGTGGTTCACGTATCCCCGAATCAGCGTTCCGTCGTTCTCGAAGTTCACTCCGGTCTCTCTTGCTCCGCCCGCTAGCACCTGCGCGTGGAAATCGAATTTCCGCCGCCGAATCGGATAGAAAACCGGCCCGCCCATGTACGTCAAGATGTCCGCGGCGCGGCCCGTCTGAAACGCATCGAAGGAACGCGAATACCCCACTTCCAGTTTCGCTCCAAAGTGCGAATTCAGATCCCCACTGGCCGAAGCGACGACCCCTTTCATCGCCAGGTTGCCCTGCGAGGGCACGGTCGACTTCACATACGAGTACCCGATACCCCCCTCAAAAACCGGCGCGACCCCCGCAATCACCGGCCCCTGCGCGCGCACCTGCGACGCCAGTCCCAACGTGACCAGCAGGAGCCAAATTTTGAACATCGTTCTCATAAGTCGGGCGCCTCTTCTTGTTGTTCAGGCACTGCTGTTTGCTATCGTGCAAACTCGTCCACGGCTAGCCCAGGAACCCCAGATTGCCGGTCGAAAAATTCACGAGGTTCGGGAAGATGGACGGCAGGTTCGCCGCACTGACTCCAAACCACGTCGCCAGCGTCGCCGCATACTGGTCCAGCGCTGTCGTGGGGATCCACCGGCCATTCTGGTCGGCGTCGTTCGGCCCGCCCAGCGCCAGTGTCGGGAACGTTCCATAGATCGCATTGCCTTTCACCGCGCCTCCCAGAATCAACTGGTGGGCTCCCCAAGCGTGGTCCGAGCCGCCGCTGGAGCCCGGCTCCAGCGTGCGGCTGAACTCCGAAAGCGAAAATGTGGTCACTTGATTGGCTACTCCCAGTTCCTGTGTGGCTTGATAGAACGACGACATGCTTTTGCTGACATCCGAGAGCAACTGCACCTGCTGCGGCAGTTGGTCCGCGTGCGTGTCGAATCCGCCCACAGCGCAGAAGAAGATCTGGCGTTGTACTCCCAGGGCGCTTCGCGCGGAAATCACTTGGGCCACCTGCTGCAATTGTTGTCCCAGATAAGAGCCCGGGAATAGTGTCTGCAACGGCGGGATATTCTTCAGCGCATCCGAGAGAACCTGCGCGAACTTCACCGCTTGTCCCGTAACCGAGTTCGCCGCCTGGACCATCGACAAGCCGCTGTCGAAGGTCAGCAATTGCTGAGTCGCGGCATACCGGGCTTGGGATGCGGCCGACGGATCGAATCCATCCAGACCTGGCGGCTGGCCAGGGTCCATCGAGAATGGCCTCGTGCTGATGCCGGTGCAGAAGACGGGACTGCCGGAGATCGAGAGAATCGGCGGAAACTGCGCGGCGGCGTTGAGCGTCTGGACATTGTCGGCGACCTTGCCGGCCCAGCCGGATACCGGTATTCCGGCGAGTTGCGCGCTCTGCCACTGGTCCTGCTGGTCGGAGTGCGAGAAAAGATTTTCCGGCAAATTCTGAAACGCACGGTAGGTCGCTTGCGTCGTGGGCTGCACCAGCGTTCCCACGTTCGCAATAATCGCCAGTGATTTTTGACTGTTGAAGTACCCTTGCATCTCCGGCATGTTCGGGTGCAGGCCGTAGATCGATTGCCCATTCATTTGCAGCGGCAGCAACTGGCTTTGTGGCAGCGCCAACACACTGCGGGCTTGCAAATACTGGGTGTACCGCGAGTCGGTCGGCACCAGCATGTTATTGCTGTCATTTCCGCCAAACATGAAAATGCACACCAGCGCTTTGTAATCCGTCGTGCCTTGCGCCAGCGCGCTCACCAGCCCGAGTTTGCTCAGTCCGCTCACCAGGCTCGCGCCTGCCGCCGAGCAGCACGCCAATCGCAACATGTCTCTTCGTGTATGCCGTGTCATCTCTCGCTCCTCTGCCTTAGTGCTGCACCTCGTACATGGACGACGAAAGGTAAAGATAAATCGCCGCCTGCGCCTGGGCCGTCGTGTTTGTGGGATCGACGGCCCCGACGGCAGTGAGAATCGTTTGTTTCATTTGAGTCGGCGTGCTTCCGTGCAGGAACAGTGTGTCAAGCCATGCCACCATCTGGTCCGAAGTGCCGGCGGTAATCACGGGACTGAAATTCAACGTCGTGTTCTGTCCGAGGGCCTGATACACCGCTGCGTTAATGAAGTTCATGCGCGCCAGGCTCGTGTTCGTGTCGAAGATCGCGAACTCGGGTCCATTCAGCGTGGTGCCCGCAATCGGATTGGCAGGCGGGAAGAAATTGAACACGGTCGCCGGGTTAAAAAGGTCTTGCGACATGTTGGAGCTCCAGTTCGCCAACCCTCCCGCGTCGGTCTTGGCGTGGAATGCCCGCGCAATGCTTGCGATCAGCACCACTGGCTCACGCAGCTTGCCGTCTGTCACAACAACCGTCGCCGGGTTGTCGCCACGCCGCGCTTCCGGATCCAGCAGGATCGCCGCGACCATCGCCTGCATGTCGCCGCGTTTCCCTGACCCGTAGCTGTTAAACGTCCCGGTGTTGAAAGCCGTGGCCACGCGCTGCACGTACGCCGGGCTGGGATTGCTGGTGACCAGGTGCTCGATCATCTGCTTGGCCACGAACGGCCCCACGTTCGGATGATTGAAAATGATTCCCACGGCCGCCGCCAAATCCTGCTCCGCGCTGCCGCCCGCCGGAATCGTTTGCCCCAGAATCGTTTTTTGTCCGGAATCGTGCAAACTTTCCACCGCCACCATCGGGCCGCCGTAGAATTCCGGATTGTGATTCTGCGCCGGCTTGCCCGGCGTCGGCGGAAACGTCCATCCGGTGAACGCGCGGCCCAGGTCCATGACGTCGTTCTGCGTATATGTCGGGATCGGATTTCCGCTGCTGTCCAGCACCGGCGTTCCGTCCGGATTTAACTGGTTCAATCCCAGGCAGAACAACTGCATGAATTCACGCGCGTAATTTTCGTTGGCGTGCTCACCGGGCGGCGGCGCGTCGTTGTTCACCATGTTCAGGAAATTTCCCATCGCCGGAGTCAACGTCACATCCGTCATCACATTCAGGTAATTTCCCAGCGCATCCTTGCTGAGTGCGCGCAGATAATTCGTGTACCCCAGCGGGTCGTTCACCGTGTTTGCGCTTACCACCCAAAGTTCGTTCAGTGCGAACGACGTGCGAGCGCGCAACTGGTCCCCACCGGCAATGGCATTCAGGAAAAACGTCTGCTGCACATTGTTGACACTGTCATTTGGCCGCGGGTCCGGATAGGGTGTGACCGTCGAAGAGAACTGGTTCTGCAGGTACGTATCAAAGCCGGTCTCATGCACTTGATTCAGATATTCCAAGTCCGGCCCGAACGAAGACTCCTCCAGGAAACGGACCGCCGCCGCCGAACTCACGGGCGTACCCGCGGTCGTCACCGTCACATTCAGTCCGTTGGAGGTTCCGCCGCCCGGGGCGGGGTTGGTCACCTGCACGGCAACCGTGCCAACCGCCGGCGCGTTGCCGATCGCGGTGATCATCGTCGGAGTCACGTAGGTCACCTGCATCGGCTGCCCGCCAAACGTCGCCGAGGACGTGCTCACAAATCCCGTCCCATTCAGCGTGATCTGAAAGGACCCGAGTCCCAGAGTCGAAGGAGTGATTGACGTGAGTGTTGGCACCGGATTGATCAGCGTCACGACGGCGCTGTCCGATTTCGCGGGATTCGCGTTGCTAGCCGCCGTTACGGTAACGCTTCCGAGGCCCAGAATATTGTTCGGCGCGGTGTAATTGCCCGAATCATCCATCGTGCCTACCGCGGTGTTTCCGAAGCTCACTCCATTCACCGACCACGTCACACTCAAATCGATCGATCCCGTCACCGTCGCCTGGAATTGCTGCACGTTTCCGGCCCCAAGCGTGGCGGTTTTCGGAGAAACCGTCACGGTGATATTTGAGTTCGGGCCGACCACCTGCACGTTGAACGGCGCGGAAGTCGAGCCGCCTGGATCGGGATTGACCACTGTGACCGGCACCGTGCCTACTTGCGCCAGCGTGGGTGTGCCCACGGCGATCAGTTGCGTCGGTGCAATGAAAGTCGTGCTGAGCGGCACGGCGCCGAAGTTCACGATGGAACCGGGGGTGAATCCGGTTCCGTTTACGGTCATTTCAAATTGCGTGCTCGCCGTGAATGTCGTGGGTGTAATGCTGCTGATCACCGGTATCGCATTTTCGAGCGTAACCGTCGCGCTACTCGACCGCGTGGGATCCTCCACGCTGGTCGCGGTCACCGTGACCGTGTTCGGGGTCGGCAAAGTGAGAGGCGCGGTGTAAGTGCCAGTTGCCGTGATGGTGCCGATCGTGGAGTTGCCGCCGGCCACGCCGTTTACCGTCCAAGTGACGCTCGAGTTCAAGGCTCCGGTCACCATGACAGTAAAAACTTGTTGATTGCCGGTGCGCACCATGGCCGTTGCCGGCGCCACCATCACAGCGACTCCGCCCAACACCACTAAGTTCAAGCCAGCGGAAACACTCGCCCCGGGGGCTGGGTTATGTACCGTGATCGTCTGTGTCCCCTCTTGCGCGCTCGTTGCTGTGCCCGTTGCCGTCAGTTGTGTCGATGAAACATAAGTCGTCGTGAGCGCGGTGGCGCCCATGTATGCGACCGCACTCTGTGCGAAATGCAACCCGTTCAGCGTTATCGTGAAAGTTCCTGGAGGGACGCTCAGTGGCGCCAGGCTAGTCAATTGCGGCACTGGATTATTCAGAGTGGCGCTGGCGTTCCCGAGTCTGCTGGTGTTCGACGTTTCGACCGCGCTGATGGTGATGGTATTGGGCGCCGGCGGAAACTCCGGCGCGGTGTACATTCCGTTGGCGTCAATGGTCCCCAATGTCGCATTTCCGCCCGCAATTCCGTTGATCGACCAGTTCACCGCCGGCTTCGACCCGTCACCTGTTTTCGCGGCGAACTGTTGCTGCGCGACACCGGGGATGGTCGCGCCCGACGGTGTCACAGTCAACGCTGTCAGCCCCGGTCCACTCCCTGCTCCCGGGTCGCCCGGTAGAATTGCCTGGGCGCACCCGCCGAGCAACACCGCCAGTGCAGCTAACACCACTAGTGCGGAACGCTTCACGGTTTCTCCCCTGTCGCTTCCCAGCCTGCTGGCAGCACTCCCCCCGAGACGTCAATTGCGCCGGGCGTTTCAAACTGCGGTGAGACTGGTTTGGGGAGAGTACGGGGATTAATCGACGGGCGCTACTGGACGCACGATCAGATTCGGAGCACCTGTTCCGCTGTACCTGTAATGTTCGAGTTGCCGAAATTATTTGGAGGAGGCGTTAACCAGGTCGATGACTGTGAAGTTCCATGGCTTTTGACTTACATCGAGGCGGGCGATGGTCACCGGCAAATCGAAACGGCGCGGGCCTGCGCTTCCCGGATTGAGAAACAGGACGCCGCCGTGTTCCGTGCGGGAAGGCTTGTGCGAATGTCCGCTCACGATGATGTGAAGGCCCGCGGCGACGGGATCGAGATCGAGCGCGTGAACGTCGTGGAGAACGTAAATCGTTACCAGGTCCGTCTCGATGACTTCGGTTTCGGGCAGGGCCAGCGCCCATGGGTTCGTATCCACATTTCCGCGCACGGCAAAAACCGGCGCGAGAGTCTTCAGCGTTTCGAGTATTTCCGGATCGCCCACGTCGCCGGCATGAATGATCAGGTCCGAACCTTCGAGTGCGCGCAGGGCCTGCGGCCGCAGCAATCCATGCGTGTCCGAGATCAGGCCAATGGTTTTGGGATTTCGGCTCATGATTTTAGAACTTGCAGAGCGTTCGATTCTGCCAGGTGGGTACGCATTTTCATTTCCCGCCGGTGAAATACAGACCGCCATTACCCGGATCATTCCACCTCATGGTAATGGCGGGATACATTTTTTGCCAATGCACTGGCACAGGAAACCCCACGCGCCCGCTCATTGACTGACTTGCCGTCAATTACGAATCCTTGGTGAGGAATTCGGATTGGCCCGATCATTCCTCGATGAGATGCCAGGGCCTCATGAATGTTGGTGAACAAGGCTGGCCGGGACGGGTAATTCTGGAGTACGATTCAGGGATTCAAGGTTGCGAGGGTTGCGGGCCGAACCTCGATTTTATTTAATAAATGATTTAAACGCGTACGGTTCACCGATTAGGAGCTGCCATGCGACGAATATTAAAAATACTGGCATTGATGAGCGCGACGATTTTCGTTGCCGCATTCGCGCATGGGGCGACCATTGCCGGGACGGTGAAAGGGCCGGACGGCGCGCCATTCAAGGGGGCATTCGTTCAGGCGCAGAACACCAAGACCAAGATTACCGTCAACGTGCTGTCTCACAAGGACGGCGGTTATCGAGTCGAGGATTTGCCGGCCGGAGAATATGTGCTGCGGATTCGCGCCGTTGGGTATCAGGCCGATCCGCGCACGGGCGTCATGCTGACGGCGAGCCAATCAACGTCGATGGATTGGGCGCTGAAGCCGGGGACAGTGCGCTGGCGCGATCTTTCGCTTTATCAAGGCGAAAAGTTGATACCGAACATTCGCGGCAAGGAGATGGTCTTCGGCCCCACGTCCAATTTTCGCGACGCGCCCTGCCAAATCTGCCACGGCTTTCAAACGCGCATGGCTTCCGTAAGCCGGGATCTTGAGGGCGCGAAGGACCGCGTGGACTACATGCGAACCAGAATGCATTACCTGCTGGGAAGCATGGTCAATGATGAGCAAGCCGAGAGGGTGGCTTCCTTCATTGCCGGTGCATTCGGCCCTGACTCCGAGTTGCCGAAGTCTCCCGCGGATTTGCCGGAATACAAGAACCTGGTGCGGACATTTGACGACGACGCGATGAACATCGTCTACGTCGAGTACGATTTGCCTGGGCCGAACCGGATGCCGTGGAGCGCCGCGCCGGACAAGCAGGGCAACGTCTGGATGCCTTATTATGGCGGCGCGAACAAGATCGGCAAGCTCGACCCGGAAACGGGGAATGTAAAAGAATACGATGTGCCCAATCCAAATGCCGTTGGAATCCATTCCGCATATCCAGGGCCCGACGGCAACGTGTGGCTGGGAGAATTTGGGATCAACAAGATCGGGAAATTCGATCCGAAAACGGAGAAGCTGACCGAATATGCGGACGCCTACACTCCCGGCAAGGAAGGCCTTGTCGCGGGCGGCAGCAAGCATACCGTGCGAGTCGGGCCGGACGGAATTGCCTGGTCGAGTGGAACGCGAATCAGCCGCCTCGATCCCACGACGGGGAAGTTCACGGACTTCAGCGAGCCGACTTATGGCGTCGAAGTGGATAAAGACGGCAACTGCTGGTTCTCGGAATACAATGCAGTTGGGAAGATCGGGAAGATTGACGGGAAGACTCTGGAAGTAAAGACCTGGAATCCGCCGGGAAGCAACACCGTGTACTCACGCAGGATTCAAATCGATTCGAACGGGATTGTGTGGTTCAGCCAATCCGGCGCGGGACAGATTGGCCGGTTTGATCCCAAGACGGAAACTTTCAAAAATTACGCTTTGCCGGGACCGAACGCGAGTCCGTACGCGATGAACCTGGACCGGGACCACGACGTCTGGTATTCGTCGGAATATCTGGACGAAGTGGGCCGGTTGAACACCACGACCGGGAAGGTAACCGAGTATCCGTTCCCGCATGCCGAGATTACTTCGAGGGAATATTTCCTCGATGCGCAGGGCCGCATGTGGTACGCGACGCCCTCGAACAACAAGGTCGGATATTTCTATCTGGCCGGGCAGGGCGCCATGGCCAAGAATGGCGGACAGTAGGAGAAGCGGCGATGATGATGCAGAAAAGGAAGCGAGTTCTCTTGTTTGGAGGATCTGGAATTGTCCTCATCCTCGTTGGTGTTTTTGCTTTGACGTCCTATGGCCAGTTTGGCCGCTCGCAATATACGAGCCCTCCGGCGAATGTCGCGGCCACGATTGCGGGCAAGAAGATCACGATCGAGTACTACGCGCCTTCGATGCATGGAAGGAAAATTATGGGCGGCCTCGTTCCGTTTGGCGAAGTCTGGTGCACCGGCGCGAATTGGGCGACCAAGATTACGTCGGAAGGAAACTTGCAGATGGGCACGCTGAAACTTCCCGCCGGGAGCTACAGCATCTGGACGCTTCCGAACGCGAACGAATGGATGCTGATCATCAACAAGCAGACCGGGCAGTTCCATAAGGATTACGATTCTTCGACCGATTTCGGCCGCACGAAGATGAATTTGAAAACCCTCTCCGCTCCTGTCGAAACATTTAAGGTCGATTTGCGCTCCGACGGCGGAAACAAGGGCACGCTGGCGCTGGATTGGGAAACGACGGAAGCCTCCATCCCGTTTACCGTCACGCCGTGATGCGGTCTGGGAACGCCAATCGGGAGATTGGCGTTCCCAGGAGGACCGTCACGGAATCGCGAGCTTCATCAATATGAGCGCGTCTATTTCGGGGTGCCGAACGTCAGCCGCAAACCGGTGGAAAGAAGCAGGTCATTTCCTTTGATTCCCGTCGGCGGATTGCTCAGAAAATTATCATTCAGACTGAATTGCCAGCCGAGCCATCTGCTGATCGCGGTTGAGAGAACGGTATTGAACGTATACCGATAGCCGCTGGGCCCGCTGAGGTTCGGAAAATAATTGAATGTTTCGTTGAAGGTCGAGCGGCTGCCGAGCTTCGCGCTGAACGTCTCGCCCACATTGGCTTCCGCATTTCGTTGCGTGACGGCCGGGAAGAGAGTAGTTGCCGGCGGAGGCGTGGGGTTCGGCAAGGTGTATGCCCCGAAAAATTCCTGGTTGTAACCCGCCCCGGCGAAGACGTCGAACTGCGCGTTCTTCGTCTTGATCACGTGGCCTCCAATGCCGCCGTCGATCACATTTTGGAGATTCAAATTCTGGAGCGCGTTGGAGTTAAAATCCGTCGCGGCAAACGCAAACCATCTCGGGCGGAAATTGATATCAGCGCGAACCCCGCCCGTGATCTGGTGCGCAATCACCTGGCTGGGCGTGGTGGTTTCGGTCTTCCCGTACACCGCGCTGGTATAAACCGTGATTTTGTCGCGATCCGTCTGGCGCACGGCCCTTCCCGCGAGAGTGTAGGAAAGGGTGGCCGAATTGCCTCGCGTGACACTGAGGCCGGTATCGAGCGTCCCGCTCCAAAAGTCGCCGAGGTGCGGGTGCTGCAATCGTTCCATCGCAGCGTCGTAGGCGGCTTCCTCCGAGTCGGACCGTATCACCTGAACCGAATCCTTCGCGGCCGTCACGACTCCAGCGGTTGTCGTAGTGACCTGGAATTGTCCGTCCTTCGTGGCGACCGGCCCCACAACCATTTGTCCACCCGCGAGTCCGACGTGCAGCGGTTGCGTGGAAGTGATGGAGTCAATCGCAGCCCACTGGAAGGTCACTTCACCCGCTGCTTCTGTTTTGAGGACGAGCGTTTTGGCGTCCGACTTGATGATCGTGCCGGTCAGGCGGTCTCCATTTTTCAGAGAGACTTGATCCGCGAAGAGCGCGGGACAGAGCAGGAACATCGTCATCAGTAGGAACAAGGAGTTTTGGCGCGTGTTTCGCATCGTAGGTGTCCTCCTTGAATGGAAGCTCTCCAATTCAAATTAATGAAGGCTGAATTCGCCTGTGGGCACAGGCGATGCATGGCGAAAAAAAATGAATCGGAATTTTCGATTGGGCCGGGATTTATATTTTCACCCTCCGGCCGATCGATAATGTATACCCTCCGCCGCAGGTATGCAATCGCGCGGGCGTTGGGAAGATGGGCCTGGGACTCGACTACCCTACCAGACTGCCTTACAGAGGAGGCGTACCGAGAGAAGATTCAGCCGCGCCTAGCAAGATTGACTGTGCCAGCGATTACGGCCGCAATCGGGGTTTCGAAGCCATACGCGACTGACATTCGAGCGGGCAAACGCATACCGCATCCACGGCATCGGGAAAAGCTCGCGCAATTGGCCGGTGCCTTCTAGTCGATTCGTGAAAAATCGTATAGGCAATCCAAAGGGGCATTTCGGGCACTGGTACAAGTTCGGAGTTTCTCATTTTTATTTATCTCTCCGTACCGTCTAAAATAGTAACATGGATACGAGGCTATTGAACTCAGATAAGTCAGTCATGCGCCGCTATTTTACCGTTCTCTTGTGCTGCTTGGGTCTAAGCCTGATCCCAGCTTCCGTTGTTTTGGGGCAAGTGGACGGGGGACCAAAAACGATTTCTGCACCTCTCCAGCGGGGTAATACGGCGTCTCGCTATTTGCGACCGTCGGAGCCTGGGGATCGCTACAAGGATTCCGTCATTGTCTTTGTTCATGGATTTCTAGGAGACAGCGACAGTACCTGGAGATACTCTCCGAGCGTCTATTGGCCGGAATTGCTTGTACAAGACGCTGTCTTCCAAAATTTCGACATTTATGTAGCAGAGTACCCCGCCCGCCTTTTCGGCAGTTCGATGACGCTAGACGATATCGTCAATAATCTGAATAACCGACTAATCGGTGACGACGTCTTTTCAAAACATCGCAGGGTAATCTTTGTGTGTCACAGCCTGGGTGGAATCATCGTGCAACGGCTGCTGTTGATCCACCGCAAGTACGCAAAACAGGTTCCGTTCATTTATTTCTTCGCCACACCACAAACTGGTGCTCAAGTGGCAAGACTCGCGAATCTGTTTAGCGATAATCCGATTCTGCGAACGCTAAGTCCAGGTGATCAAAATCAACAATTACAGAGTCTGGAAGACGATTGGAATGCAGCAAAGTTTGCGATCCACAGATATTGTGCGTACGAGAAAAAAGAGTACAAGGGGATTATCGTTGTTGACCGATTGAGCGCAACTCGGAACTGTACTGACCCCGTTGCTATAAACGAGAATCATGTAACGATTGTCAAACCAAGCGGCCCAAACCACGATTCCTACATCGCGCTCAAGAATGTGATCCAGCAGCTGGCAGGCGAATCAACGCAACTATCAGCTTTACAAATTTCCCAAGCTGCTGATGCCATAAGGAAAAATCCATTCGACGCTGAATACATATTGACGGAACTAGCAGTTCGGCTCGGTGTTTCGAAGACTGCCCTGGCTGCACAAATCGCACACTGGGCGGATTCCCAATCGGAGCCATTTTATAAGAAATGTCTTGCGCTGCTGGTGCTGGGCCAATCCATGACAGCTGGAAGGTGTTACGAGGAAATCGTTCCCGAGACGCAGCGCCAAGCCGTCGAAGAGCTACTACCGGCCGCTTGGTCCGCGTATGTCGCGGGACGCTATCCCGATTCCCAAAAACTCCTGGACCAGGCCCTCGCCCTTCAGCCGGAGGATTTGCGCCTGCTGAACGCGGACGGCGTTGTTTTGACCCGGCAAGAGAAATACAAAGAAGCGACAGAGCAGTACGAACGTGCGATCGCTTTAGAAACGAAAGCGGGCGAGCCGAACGGATTGGAGTCCGCAATGACGATGGGGGACTTTGCGGTATTGCAACAGACTCTGGGCCACTGTCAGAGCGCTGAGCTTTTCGATGATTGGGCCCTCTTAATTCATCGGAGGTTGGCAGGTTCACGAACGCCTGACTTGGCGATAGAGTTTAATACGCTAGCTGTTCTGTACGCTTCGTACGGCCTTTTTGCTGATGCAGAGCAATATGCTGAGCATTCTTCAAAACTCTGGAGCCTTGCGTTGCCGGAGTCGGAAATGACCCGCCGAGTTAAAGCGAAGTTGTTAGCGAACCAGGCGGACATCTATGTCCAAATGCACGACCACAAAGACGCGGAGCGTTTGTACCAACAGGCTTATGCAATAGTCGAAAATGTTCCTCAGTTCGAGTTTCCCGAAAAAGCCGGTATTCTCGGCGGTATGGCGAACCTTTACTTCGAGGAAGGAAGAAGCGACCTCGCCAAGCTTTATTCTGAGAGGGCCGAAGGAATTGGTGAGAGAGCGGCGCCGGATAGCGTGGAAACTGCCGCTGCCCTGATTACGTTGGCGCGAATTGCGTATGACCAAAGGGAATACAAACAAGCCACAGACCTGTCCAAACACGCAGCTCAAATCGTCACTAAAAACCCCGGCTCGGAATACCGATTAGCTGGGGCGCTGGATGTCTTAATTCAAAGCTTACATGCACTTGGGGAAGAACTCGAAGCGAGCGAGTGGGCAGACAGGCTTGCGAAAATCCGTAGCGTACGAGAAGGATCGGGATGTGAAATCCTCTTTGTCAGACGGCCGCAGAACTGACTGTTGTCCAAAATGCCTGAAACGCCCAGTTTAAGCTGAACGTGTTATTATGGGCTTGATGGGCTAACGACTGCGCGGAAAAATACCACACCTGTTGCCGCGCCGACTGCTGCGATCAAGAAGAACTCTGACTTCCGTCTCGCCGCAGGTACTGGGCCGCTCATGTGAGGGGGCTTGTCAACCGGCACGATCGCCGAATCGCCCGCACGAACTGTCAAAAGCCCGCCCGCAGAGCCATAGACTACCTGGAGCGAACCGGTCAAACAAAATACCGAGCCTGAACCAGATAGATCCTGATCTACTTCGTACGTGGTTGCCGAAGTTTTTTCCGGGATCACCGCGTAAGTACGAACTCGGATCGCAAGACCGCCACCAATAAGTGAATTGACACCGACCGCCCCTGCCATCAAGACGGCAAACTGATCGCCGTCGGCGACAATTCGGAGGGCCGTGCCGGGAGCAAGGAATATTGTGCCGCGCCCTGGCACACTGATCGTTGCCGCTCCATCCTGCCCTGTTTGCACCGTCTGGCCTGTGAAAATTGTAGACCCTGAAATGGTAGGTATGTCGTCGACCTTCACCTCACCCCGGGTGACCAGATTCCAACCATTCTGAGTATCGCTCACCTGAGCGGACACACATAGTGGTCCTGACAAAAAAAGAGTGCTCATTAAAGCTATCAAGAAAGCTGTGCGGAGCTTGCTCATCTCATCTCTGCTGCACCTGATACGACGCTGCAAAAAAGGCTGTCCGTAACTTAGTAGCTGCTGTTTAAGATAATCGTTCGTAAAATTCTTGGGCCACTAAAAAAGCATTGCTGTGGCTTTAGAATTAACCGTCAAGAGGAGCGTCGATTAGCCTGATCCGTATGGGGCGGATTGCGACCGCATGCCCTGAGCCTGAGTCAGGTTTTCTCAGTTGCATGACCACAGGTGGGCGAATTTCAGGGGGGGGTACGGCCATATACCCCCTCCCAGCTTTGACTACCGGTCTCGCCGCGCTTACACTCACAACAATGGGTTCGCGGTCACGATATCCGGGCTCGTATGGTCCTCGCATCAATTGGGGAGGGATGCTGACGCCCGCTGTTCGCAATATCATCATCGCGTGCACCTGCGTTTTTTTTCTTCAAACGACCATCAAGCTGATTTTTCCGCCCGAATACACGGCGGAGTTCCAACACCTTTTCGGATTGGTTCCCTGGTACGTCACGCGGCGATTGTATGTCTGGCAATTCGTGACCTACCTGTTCCTGCATGCGACGATCTGGCATCTCGTCATGAACATGCTGTTTCTGTATTTCTTCGGAATGGATCTGGAGAGGACCTGGGGGAAGCGGCGCTTTTATGAATATTATTTTCTCACCGGGATCGGCGCGGGTTTTATCAACGTCCTCATCAAAGTAATCCTCGATCCGCACGGGACTAGTTTTTCTTTTGCAATTCCGACGATCGGCGCTTCCGGGGCAATTTACGGCGTCTTGATCGCCGCGGGCATCCTGTTTCCCGACCGCCAGGTTTGGCTGTTTCCTTTTCCCATCTCGATTCCGATGAAGCTGCTCGTGGCGGGATCGATCGTTATTGAGTTTTTTCTCTCCCTGGACGCCGGCGGGGACAGCGTCAGCCACGTCACGCATCTCGGCGGGGCTTTGGTGGGTTATCTCTATCTTCGGCGGGGATTATTTCTCTATCGTTTTCGGAACAATTACCTCGACTGGAAACGCCGGCGCACGCGGCGCAAATTTGAAGTCTATATGCGCGATCACAAGAACGAGCCGCCGCGCGATTCCGACGATCGCTGGGTGAATTAGAATTTGGTAGCACAGACTTCAGTCTGTGGATTTCCACCTGATCTTGGCTGGCGCGCGCGGCCCGGGCACCGGAACGGAACCCCACAGACTGAAGTCTGTGCTACTTTCCACCCCTTCGGATTTGCCCTTCGTCACTCCCAATCACGTGAAATTTCATGAAGTTGGTTGTGCCGCCCACGAAGAGCGGAGTCCCTGCCACGATTCCAACCACGTCCCCCGGCTGGACGAGATGCTCTTCGAGCAGGCGCTTTTCCGCGGCCTGGACAAGTTCCTCGATATCCTGCACTTTGCCGATGGTGCGCGGCACGACGCCCCAATTGAGCGAGAGACGGCGGCGCGTTTCCTGGATCGTCGAGAAGGCGATAATCGGGCGGCGCGGGCGATGTTTGGAAACCAGGCGCGCCGTGGATCCGGTTTCAGTGAAAACGGCAATCACCTTCATGTGCAACTCTTCGGAAGCGTGACAAATCAGTTCGGAGGCGGTCTCCGCGATGTTGAATTGCGCCGGGCTTGGGCGAAGGACGTGCGAGTTGTTGGCTTCCGCTTCCCGGATGATGCGATCCATCATCTGCACGGCTTCCAGCGGATAGGCGCCCGAGGCTGTCTCGGCGGAAAGCATCAACGCGTCGCTGCCGTCGAACACGGCGTTGGCCACGTCGGAAGCTTCGGCGCGCGTGGGACGCGGATTTTGCGTCATGGATTCGAGCATTTGCGTCGCGGTGATCACCGGGCGGCGCGCTTCGCAGGCCCTGGCGATAATTTGTTTTTGCACCACGGGAACTTTTTCCGGGCTCATCTCCACGCCCAGGTCGCCGCGGGCCACCATCACCGCGTCAGACACATGGAGAATCTCGTCCAGATGTTCAATCGCCTCGGGCTTTTCCAGTTTGGCGATTACGGGCACGTCTTGCTTTTCGCGTGAAATGGCTTTCTTGGCCTGCAGCACGTCCTTCGCGCTGCGGACGAAACTCACCGCGACGAAATTTGCGCCTTGCTCCAAGGCGAACACCAGATCCTCGTGATCCTTTGGCGTGACCGCGGGGATCCGCAATTTTACGCCAGGCAAATTGATGCCTTTGTGCTCGCCGAGGAGTCCGCCGTTGACGACCTTGCACAGCACAAGGGTCGATGTGGTCGAAAGCACATGCAGTTCGATCAGGCCGTCGCCCAGCAGGATGCGGTCGCCGCGCGACACGTCGCGTGCCATGCGCTTGTAGGTGGTGCTCACGCCCTCGCTCGTCCCATCGATCGAACGAATTGAAATCGTAAAGCGCTGCCCCGTGACCAATTGCACGGGCTTCTTGTCCTTGAGCGTGCCCGTGCGGATTTTCGGGCCCTGAAGATCGGCGAGAATCCCGATCGGCGTGGAAAGGCGCGCGGAAGCTTCCCGCAACCGCTTGATCGTCCGGGCATGATCTTCGTGAGTCCCGTGCGAGAAGTTGAGGCGCGCCACGTCCATCCCGGCGCGCATCAGCCGCACGATCATTTCGGACGAGTTACTGGCCGGTCCAAGAGTGCATACAATTTTAGCGCTACGAAAATTCATCGTTTTTGTCCGAACCCGTTCTGCCTGGAAGGGGGTTTGAAAACTTCTTCGGCCTACTTCGTGGAGGCGAAGTCGCTCACCACATGATATAGGAAGACGACCCCCTTATGGAAGCTATCGACCGGAATCCGCTCATCGTCGCCGTGCACGCGTGAACTATCGCTTTCGATCATTGGAAATGGCTCTAGGCCATACGCCTGCACCTTATGGAGGCGCAGGCTCGCGGAATCGGTGGCCCCGGTGCCAAGAAGAGGGACCGTGATCGCGCCCGGAAATTCCTGCGGCGTGAGGCGCTCGATGGTCTGATACAAAGGTGTCGTCAAGTCGGAGGGAGGGGCATTTTCTCCGGAATCGGGCGCGAGCTGAAACTTGATTTGCGGGTCATTGACGATCTTGGCGAATTGGCCCATCAACTCCTCGATGGAATGGCCGGGAAGCATTCTGATGTTCAGATTGGCGGTCGCTTCCGAGGGAACCACGTTGACGCGGACCCCGGCCTGCAACATCGTGGGCGCAATCGTATCGCGCAGCATCGAGTTCCACATCGGGCTTTCATCGGAGAGATGCCGGACTGCGAGGTCGGCGCGCCCCGGCTGCTCGAGCGCGCGCATCCATTTGGCGATTTCATCGTCCTCGACCTTTGCGAGTTGCTCGAAATAGCGCAGCGTGATTGTGCTGGGTTGCGCCGGAACTTGATACGTTCCCAATTTTTCGACGGCGGCTGACAAATGGACGACCGCGTTGTCCGGCTTGGGCAGGGAGCCGTGTCCCGAGGACCCTGTCGCAGTTACCGTGACGTTGTAGGCCACCTTTTCGCTGGCCTGGACGCCGACGTATTGCACTTTGGCGTCCTTCATCATCACGCGGCCGCCCTCGTTGAGCGCATAGGCGCAGGCGATCTTGTCCCAATATTTCTGGATGGTCACCTTGATGCTGGCCGAGCCGCCTTGTTCTTCGTCATCGGTGGCGAGAAAAATGACGTCGCGAGCGAGCCGCGCGCCCGAGCGCTTGAGCTGAACCATCGTGGCGATGTTGGCGGCGAGCATGGCCTTGTCGTCGATCGAACCGCGGCCGTACATGTAGCCGTCACGGATATTTGCCGCGAAGGGATCCACGGTCCATTTTTTGGCATCCACGCCGACAGTATCCTGGTGCGCTACGAGGAGCAGGGCATTGGTCGGGTCGGCGAGCGGGCCGGCCTGTAAACGCGCGACCACGATGCTTCGCCCTGGGGCCATTTCGATGACTTCGTTGGAGATGCCTTCTTTTTGAAAAATGGCGGAAATATATTTTGCGACCACGGCCTCATTGCCCGGTGGATTTACGGAATTGATCCGGACCAGATCGCTGAGCCAGGCTTGGGCTTCGTCAGCCAGCTTGCTGAGATCGGGCTTCGCCATGGGCGCTTGCGCCCGGGCGCCTGCGCCGGCCGCCAGGGCCAATGCGACGGTCAAAAGTATCCGGCCTGCACGATGAAGCATTGAGCGTTCCTCCAAGCGAAAATTCAGCCACATTCGCATCTAATTCATCGTACCATGCACTCTTGAGATGCAAGACCGCGCATGCGGGTGCGTGTGCCGGGAAGAAAACTAGATTTTGAACATCCAAGGGCTTGGTGGGAGCATCGAAACAACAGGGTAATCTCGTTCAGCAAGGCTCCGGGATTGGGGGATGGGTGCTCTTTCCTGGGGAGAACGCAGCGATTTGGTGAGGTTTAACAAGCCATGCAAACGCTCTTACTCCGCAGACTGGTCCTGAGCGTGCTCCTCTTCACGCTCCTGGTTCCGCCCGGCGAACTCTCCGCCTGGGCGCAGGATAAGGGCAAGCAAGCGCCCGCAGCTCAGACTGCTCCTGGATTCTCGATCTCCGTCACCGTTCCCGTGGTGAGCGTGGACGTCGTGGTCACCGATAACAACGGAAATTATTTGAAGGACCTCAAGAAGGAGAATTTCCGGATCAGCGAGGACGGCACGGTACAGACGATTACGAATTTCGCGCCCTCCGAAGCGCCGATCACGATCGTACTGCTCCTGGAATTCAGCAAGCTGGGCTATCAATTTTTTACCTACAACGCCGTGAATTGGGCCGCGGGCTTTCTGGGAAATCTCAAGCCGAATGACTGGGTGGCGCTGGAGACGTTTAACATGCGCTCCGCTGTGGAAGTGGATTTTACGCACGATCGAAACGAAGTCTTGCAAGGACTGTCTACCCTTTATTTCCCGCCGTTCAGCGAATCGAATATCTTCGACGCCGTTTCCGATGTTCTCGACCGCATCAAGGACGTCAAAGGCAAGAAAGCCGTCCTCGTGCTCGCTTCCGGAATCGACACGTTCAGCCGGATGACTCTCGACCAGACATTGAAACGAATCCGGGAAACGGACGCCACCATTTTTACCGTCGGCGTCGGTGAGCAATTCTTTATCAATGAGGCGCCTGGAGCATTCGGCCAACAGTTGACGTACATTCAGGCGCAAAACCAACTCAAGACCTTTGCAGCGATGACAGGGGGCCGCTCGTGGCTTCCGCGCTTCGACGGCGAAATTCCGGGCATCATGCAGGAGGTAGCCCAAAGCTTGCGCAACCAGTACAGCATGGCCTATTCGCCGACCAACGAGACGCTCGATGGCAAGTATCGCAAGATCAAAGTGGAGCTGGTGGCGCCGGACGGCGGTCCGCTGACGGTGCTCGATCAGAAGGGAAAGAAGGTCAAGTTTCAGGTGTACGCCCGGCAAGGCTATACGGCGCCGAAAACAAACGTCGACCCCACCACCAAGTAACTGCGGCGCACTTTAGGATTGAATCTTCGCGGCGAGCTCCCGCGCTCGATCGGCGCTGAGCGAAAATTGGGCGTCCATTTCGGGATACGGCGCGCCCTGGCGCGGGCGATAGGTTTCCAGTCCAGCTTTCAATTGGGCCTCGGCGACGCGCAGCCGCACTGCGTCCGTGCCAAGTTCAGCGGCAATCTCGGCCGCGAGGCGCACGGGAATTTTGTATAGCAACCCCTCGTCGTCAAGCACCAGGAACTGGTAATCGCGCGCGTCCTCGTATTGGCCGCCGCGCACGGTTGGCATTTCCCCCTGAAACTGATACTCGTAGCGGCCAGTCGCCGTGCGAAGCCGCGTCCAGCCGGGTTGTGTCACTTCTGCCATCGGCGTTTAATTCTCCTTCGGCAGTCTAACTCACGCCTGGCGGCCTGCGGCAGACCTGTTTTCGGTGCGCGCCATTCAGAGGCCGCTATGTTTTGATTTTACATGGCTGCTTGGTTATGCTCGCCTCGTTCAGGCTGGCGGTTTCGGCCGTTGGCCAATTCATCCGATGGATACTCGCGCAATTCCCGCCTCCTCGACTGCAGTGGCGCATGTGGAAACGAATCGGTCGTTCGTGCGTTCCAAATTTCTCTGGATCGCGATGCTGTTCATTCTTCTTCTGGCAGCGGGAGTCTACTCTCTTCGCTATGAGCTGCGCAGCTATGTTTTTCTGATTCAGTTTCTCGATCCTCATGCTTCCGGCCTTCTCGTGCGGCTTGAAGGGCATGGCCTGGATATACAAGATGTCAGTCTTTCTACGACAGAAGGCCTTGTGCGAGCGCGGCTCTATGTGCCGCGCGGAGTGGCCCATCCGCCGGGCATGGTGCTCGTCCACGGGATTCATCATCTGGGGATCGACGAGCCTAGGCTCATGAATTTTGCGCGCGCCGCCGCGAGCGACGGCTTTTCGGTGCTGACGCCGGAGATCGCGGCGCTGGCGGATTATCACGTCGACGGCGCATCGATCGGCACGATCGGTGAATCAGCCGCCTGGTTGCAGCAGCGGCTCGGTACCGGTCCGGTGACCATCGTGGGAGTGAGTTTTGCGGGCGGACTTTCTCTTCTCGCCGCGTGCGATCCACGCTACGCCCCGCACATACGCGCGCTCGTCCTGATGGGCGCCTACGACAACCTCGGACGGGTTGTGCGATTTCTCGCAACCAGCCAGGCGGAATTCCCGGACGGCCGCACGGAGCCTTACACTGCGCACGATTACGGCGCGGCGGTTTTTGTGTACTCCCACCTGGACCAATTCTTTCCGGCAGGCGATCTGGCCGTGGCGCACGACTCCTTGCGCGACTGGCTCTGGGAGCGACCCGCCGACGCGCAGGCACTCTTCCCACGCCTCAGTCTGCCGAGCCGCGCCACGATGCAGATTCTCCTTGCGCGACAAATCGCCCGATTGCGCCCAAAGCTGTTGGAGGCGATTCAGGCGGACGAATTGCAATTGTCCGCGATTTCACCGGAGGGAAAGCTCGGCGCGCTTCGCACGCCCGTCTTTCTTCTGCACGGCGCCACGGACGATATCATTCCTTCCACGGAGAGTCTCTGGCTGGAGAAGGAAATTCCCAAGCCGTACCTGCGAGCCGCGCTGATTACTCCCGCGTTTTCTCACGTCGATCCCGACAAACATGCTGTGTGGGTTGACCAGTTGCGCCTGGTCGAGTTCCTGGCGGGTGTTTTGCGCACCGCGGATTAATGCGTCGAGGAGGAACTTCTGAGTAGCTCAGACTTCAAGTCTGTGGGGTTTGGTCTTAGCAAGGCCGACCCCCCACAGACTGCAGTGTGTGCTACTGAAACTCACGTTGTGGGAGCGGATCTCAAATTTCAAATTTCAAATCTTGAATCATCGCTGTCCCGTTACAGCTTGCATATGAGCCGGACGCCGCGCGTAAAGCGCAGCCGCAATCTTGAGCATTTCTTCGCGGTCGGAAGCAAGCACAAAGCCCCGTGCGATCAACCTGTCGAGCGCCTCGGCATACAATTTCACGTAATTCGCCTGGCTGCCGTATCGCTTCGCAAGCTCCTCCGCCGAGAACTGTTGCCATCCGCCCAAGTTTCCGCACGTGGCGTCAATCGAAGTCGTCGCGACAGGCGGCACCGAAACAGGAACGGCCCGCCCGACCGGATACTCGACGTCCGGAAAACGGACCCCGCCCAGGGGTTGAGCGTTCTCATCGATCAGGGGCAGGAAGAGTCGCACACCCGGCAGCGGATTAAAGTTCGCCATTCGCGAAAGCGCTGGATCGGGATCCAGTGTAAACAGAGTCGTGGGAGGAAGCTTCGGGGTTTGGCGAGCGGATGGAACGTCGAGTTCATGCTCGAGTTCCAGCGTCACAGCGCGCAGGTAGGCCGAGTGTGGGATGGGATTGAGATCCACGGGCACGCCGCCGTTGCAGCGGGTGGCGCGGGCGCTCCCGGAACTCTGGTCGATCGGCGCCGGGGCGTGTGCGCTCGGCCAGTCATAGCGGCGCATGCGCGGGTTTTTCGTGTCCAAGTCGGTAAGGCTGGCGCGAAGCCGATAAAAATCCGTGTAATTCGCGATGTCGATATAAAAGGGATCGCTCACGTGGCCGCCCAAAATCTGCGAGGCGCGCAGCGGCTTTCCATCGGGCACGACGTAGGGAAATTCCTTCACGCCCGCCTCGGCCGCCAGTTCGTTGATGGCGATCCAGTTGCCCGTGCCGTCGACCGCGATGGCGCCCTGGTAGACCACGCCGCCATCGCTCGGATCGGCGTTAAAACCCTCTGCGAGATAGGTGTCGATGAAGAAGCCGCTCAGGCTGATGCCGCCGAGAATAACCGTGCGGTACGGCCCGAATTCCGCCGGCGGTTTGGCGGCAAGTTGCGTGTGCCCGGCGAGCATCCGGCCAAAGTCGCGGATGATGACTTCGCCAACGCCCTCGGCTTGCACCGGAACGCTCGCGGCGACCCCGGTTTGCCACTGCACACGCGCGTAAGATGTCCCATGCTCGAAAAGAAAGCCGTTTCCGGGATCTCCTCCGTTGGCCGTAGCCGACGGCGGCCCAGCCACTTCGGCTTCCTGCAACTCATTGTAGAAAACCGGCCTGCCCCGATTTTCAACTTCGACAAAGATCGCCGAATTCGTGCCCGCTTTTTCAGGCGCAATAATTTCAAACTCGGATTGGTAGTCGTAGTTGCCGTCGGCGTCGTGCGGCAATTGATCGAACCCTTCGATGGTGTCATGTGGCGCAACGACTCCGGAAACGGTTCCCCAGACACGCTGATACGCGACTCCGCCAAACGTTCCGGTCGGTTGCGAGCCGGTAATCGATACGCCAATGATCCTGGATTGCTCGTGCATGCCGGGTGTGTCGGCGTCGCGGCCTTCTCCGAGCGATGCAGCGCGTGGCAATGCCGTGTATTGCTGCAGGCAAAGAAGCGTGGCGCACGCCACGAGGGTTGCCAATCGGATACGCTTCCAGCGCGGAATGGGCATCTATCGTCCCTCCGGATCTCTGATCTTGCGCAGTATCACGCCGAACGAAAAGCCAGTCTATACCAAGTTGAGACCGTAGGGACATGGAGGACACCGCGGCGCGGCCTTTGTTCTAATTTATGCATCCCCTAAGGCGCGTTCGATTTGCTCTCGCCCTGCAACCCCGCTACAATGAAGGTTCACACCGCACCTGCCCAATCCGTCCCGTTTATTGAGAAAGGCACTATGGCTTCTAGAACCGTCTGGCATTTTGCGTATGGCAGCAATATGAACCGCGCTCAGATGCTCTCCCGCGCAGGAACTATTTTGGAAGAGCACAACGCCTCCCTGCCGAATTT
>DATNIO010000051.1:0-28095 GCA_035604385.1 Verrucomicrobiia bacterium
AAGGCTCCTTCCGCCCCAGGTGGCTACTACCAATCGTCCCTCGTTGTCGCGTGCCAGGCCGTTGCACCCGGGCAAGTTAAATCTTTTGAAATCGGGATCTGTCGGCGGTTTCCCATTGGTCTGGATAAATCCGTGCCTCCAGGTGTCCCATCCGGTATAGCCGCAGTTATCCAGGTACAAGGAAAGGTTGCCGTCCATTGTCAGCTTCAAGATTTTGTTCGCGGCCATCTCGGCGAATAGCCAGTATCCACCGTCCTTCCCCTGCGGCACCCAGACAATCCCCTCCGTAAAATAAAAAAAATCTTTAATGACCGGTTCCACCTGAGCATTCGCGTCGATCAACTCATCCATCGCCGGATCCATCTTGAGGATTCCGGTGGGCGTCTGGGCCGGTGTCTGGGCATGCCACGAGCCGAGGCCCAGCCCTGCAGAAAGAAAGCACGCCGCAATGAACAGAAACTTTTTCATAATTGCCTCAATGCGACAGAATTGCATTCCAGCAGGGGAGACCTTTACACCGTGTGCTGCATGGGGTCAAGAATTTTGGACTTGTGGAATTGGATTGTTTCTTCGTACCCGCTTTCCAACGCCGCCCGAGGTCGGCGCTCTCGCTTGCAGAAAACTTGAACCTTCTCACTTGCGTCACAAATACTACCCTTGGAGAAAAGGTTTATGGCAGACGGTGAAGCATTGACCGGTTGAGCCGGCAGACCTTGTCGGAATGAGCCGTGTACCTACGCGGCCTGGATGGAATCGATTGGCATCAGTCGGCACCGGAACCGTTCCAGCCGGGGGGGCCCGAAGTGATCTCGGGACCCTCTGTGGCGGCACAAAATCCACTCTGGATCGCAATTGCGCCTTATGACTACACGGGCTTGACCCCTGGGCCGATCAGCATGGCTGGGTTTGCGCCTTTCCTGGGAACGTATTTTTGCGCTCGCCCGTTGTCCACCTCGGCAACGTACAGATTGCCCTCCTGGTCCACATGCATTCCATGCACGCCCCAGAATCCGCCAGGGAAGTCGCCGAAGGTGCCCCAGGAGTAAAGGAAGTTGCCCTCCAGATCGTATTTGATCATTTTGTTCGTGCCGCGATCGAAGAGCCAGAGGTGCCTGTCAGCCGCGGACAGGTGCAGGCAATGCACGTCAGACGGTGGATCGCCCACTTTCCACATGTTAAGGAATTTGCCGTTGGTGTCGAATACCTGGACGCGGTGGTTGTAGCGGTCGTTGACGAAAACTCGCCCGCTTGGAACGTCGACGGCCACCCCGTGAACGCCATTCAAAAAGCCTGGACGCGTCTCGTTGGGGGGCGTTCCCTTCATACCCCAGTCACTGAGGAACTTGCCGTCCTTGTCGAATTTGGCGACGCGCGTGCCGACGTATCCGTCCGCTACGAACATCGTGCTGTCCGGCAGCCAAGCGAGGTAAGTGGGTCGAGAGAAGTGCGTGGCGTCGGCACCCATCTGGTTGGGTGTCCCGATCGTCTGTACCAACTTTTTCAAATCGTGCGTGAACTTGAAGATGGCGTGCCGGTAGTCGTCCACCAGCCATACATACTTATCCTTGTCGTAAGGGTTTATGTAGATCGCATGAGGCCGGCGCAGCATGCTGTCCCACTCCGGCCAGGTCTCTTTGATCTCCCCTTTGGCGTTCACTCCGACGATACAGTGCTGCCAGCGCCAGTCCACATTTTCCGTTCCATGGTTTGGGCCATCTAGCGGTCCTGGCGGACTGGCCGACGTGGCGTCGCGCCAGGGCAGGCGGCCAATGGGAAACCCGAGGCTCGGCCCCAGTTGGGGCAAGTCGATTTCCTTCGGCCGCTTGATGTTTGGCAGTTCGCCGCGTTGGAGGATGAAGACGCGGTCCGGGTTCTCGGCGAAAACACCTTCACCCGATCCCCAGCTCCACTGTTCGTTCCCGGGTAACGATGACAAGGGTTGCGGCCAATTCGGGTCCACGTCATAAGCCCCGAAGACATCCTGTACACCCTTCTGTCCTGGGATGGCTGCAAATGAAGTTTCAGCGTTCGTCTGCGCCTGGGCGGCCTCAGGCGAAACGAATAGCTCCGAAACCACAGGGAGCGTCGCCGAGGCCAGTCCACACTTCATCAAAGTTCTCCTACTCACCTTCGATGTCGAACCCATGTTTGTGCGCTCCTTTATGCAAGGAGATCAGTAAAATCGGAATTTCCGATTTAGATCTCTGGCTCGCACATCGTACGCTCCTCCCGCGCTGGACACAACGAACTTGGCACAGAGCAGAACCCAACGGGGATCGCGAGGTTCAGACGGCCATGTCCCTGGAAACGGGATTCTCGGAGTCTATGGTCCGCCACAGAGTTGCAAGCAAAAAACGACCAATGACAATTGGTCTGCGCCAATGTATTCGGCCTTGAGTGGAGTCCGTGACTGTCTCCGGGCCATAATGGATATCCGCTCGCCCTCCTCCGTATAATGTGGGCGGTCCGGGAAAAACCTTTTCCGATATCAGGTTTCGAGAGCGTGGGAGAGGCCCATTGCCATATTTTTCGCCCGCAGACCTGGCATGAAACTTTTTCCCTGAACAGGGATTTTAGTTGGTTACCGCAAGAACGGGAGCGCGAGAGCATGCCAATCAGGGGTAGCCGAAAACCTCCGGGGCCGAAGGGATGGCCCATCGTCGGCATGGCGCTGAAGATCCGGCGCGATCCGCTGAACGTGCTGCGGACCTTCGCGCGGGAGTACGGCGATATTGTTCTCTTCCACGTCCTGATGCAGGAGCGCATCCTGCTGAACCATCCCGACTTCGTCGAGCAAGTGCTGGTGATCCAGCAAGACAAATTTCACAAGAGCGAACTCACGCGGAGAATCACCGAGCGCATGCTCGGACAGGGATTGCTGACCAGCGAGGGTGATTTCTGGCGGAGGCAGCGGCGGCTCGCGCAGCCGGCATTTCATCGCAGCCGCATCAATGAATACGGCGCGACGATGCGCGAAATCGCGCAGGCGCACATCAGCGGCTGGCGCGACGGCGAAGTGCGCGACCTTGCGCAGGAAATGACGGCGCTTACGCTCGACAACGCTGTCCGCACGCTGTTCAGCACGGCGCTTCCCGGCGAGGCGCAACAGGTGGGCCGGGCGATGACGTTCCTGATGCGCTATTCGCTCTCCCGGCAGCGGTCGCCGTTCCGGATTCCGGAGAGTTGGCCCACGCCTAAAAACCGGCGCGCGAGTCGCGACCTGGCGTTCATGGATTCGCTCGTTTATCGAATGATTGACGAGCGGAGGTCGGAGAAGAGTTCCAATCGCCGCGAGGATTTGCTCTCCTTGCTGATGGGCGCGATGGACGAAGACGGCAGCCAGATGACGCAGAAGCAGCTTCACGACGAGGCCATGACGCTGTTCATCGCGGGCCACGAAACAACCGCGCAAATGCTGGCGTGGACGTGGTACGCGCTGAGCGAGAATCCGCAGGCGGAAGCGCGGCTGCAGGAAGAGCTGGACGGAGTGCTGGGCGGGCGTCCGCCGGAAGCCGCGGACTTTGGGCGATTGCCCTATCTGCAAGCCGTGATGAGCGAAATTCTGCGGCTCTACCCGCCGGCGTACATCACGGCGCGCGAGGTGATCGAGCCGTGCCAGATCGGCGAATACGAATTTCTTCCGGGAACGACGATCCTTTTTTCGCAGTGGGTGGCGCATCGCGATCCGCGCTACTTCGACGATCCGGATGCGTTTCGTCCCGAACGATGGCTTGAGGGTCTTGCGAGCCGTCTGCCTGCGGGCGCCTATTATCCGTTCGGGGCCGGGCCGCGGCGCTGCATTGGGCAGGGATTCGCGCTGCTGGAAGCCGCGATTGTGATCGGCACGCTCGCGCAGCGTTTTCGCTTTCGATTGGTGCCCGGGCATCCGGTGGAATTCGAGCCGCTCGTCACGCTTCGTCCCAGGCATGGGATCCGAATGACGTTGCACGCGCGGAAATGAGAAGCGGCGTTGTGTTGGTCAGGGTGCGGGAAAGCTGAAAATCTCCACCTCACTTTGCGCCGGGGACCTTTGCGGGATCGGAAACTCCGCCGGTGAGAGTCGGAGTAATCTTTGTCATCGGAAACGTGGCCTTGAAATCGAGATTTTGATTGAGCCGCGCCTCGAAGATCAGGTCCTGTGCGTCGCCGTCCAGGAGCGGGCCCCTTATGCTTTGCCGGTCGAACGACACTTTCCACACGTCCGCGTATCCGCCGACGAACTCCAGTTTGTGGGCGGGGACAATGTCCTTGGACCTGTTGTTGGCTAGGCTGGCATCGAAAGGCCGCATGAGCCGTTCGCCCTCATTTGCACCGATCAAGCGGCCGGAACCAACCTTGCCGCCGATGGACACCAGGATGAAGTATTGGTCGCCCGCCTGGCTGAGCAGCAGGCTGCAAAGTTTGTTGGTCTGCGCGGGGCTGAGATTGCGGTCCAGCATCTCCAAACGGGCGAAGGCCCGCGCGAACTGCGGGTCGGCCCAGTAGACGTCGAGCGAGGCATACTGGCGTTTGAACCACCCGAACATGCTGCCGGCGATGCCGATCTTGCCTTCACGATCGTCGACGATTTGCTGCGCTTCCTCCTTGGACCAGGATAGAAACGCTTGGTCAGGCAAGCTCACCGGCGGCAGAGTGTCCAAATATTCGGCCAGCGGCACCTTCTCTTCCTTGCGATCGATGCCGAAGTCGTAGACATCGAGGATTTCGATGTCCGAGGCGGACTGATTTCCGGTGTTGCCCTCGACGAAGCCGAACTCGCCGGACGGCAAATCCTCGCGCGGAGAGATGCGGTAGAGGTCGCGCACGCTGGTGGGCCCAATGTCCATGGGGACTTCATCCTGGTTCTGTTCGGTGCTGAACATGATGGAGGCATTGGCGAGTGTCCGCTGATCGAAATTCTGACCGGTGATCTTGCACTGCAACAATTTGAATTTGCTGACATCGCGGCTGGGCGGGAAGTAGGCGTAGAAAGTTGGACGGCGGACTTCGTAGCGGCTGCTCGAATGTGCGCCAGGGAGATTGATGTCGATTTTCTGCCGAACGAAGGGAATCTTGGTCCTCAGGAAGGAGCGGAACTTGCTGACCTGAACCTTTGTCTCGATGCGGCCCAACGGCTTGAGTTGGCCGGTCGATTCAATATAGAGGCCGTAGTTCGGCGGCGCCTGGGTGATCGCTGCCGGCGCCGGCTCCCTCGCAGTGCGCGGTGCGCTGCCGGCGCCAGTGGCCGCGTATTCGCCCTTTGCGTTTGCCGGAGTTTCACCGGGGCGCAAGACCGGGCGAGCCTTTGCATTTGGAGCGGCTGCCGCGCTCGTCGCCGAATCTGGAGCGGCTCCGGTGGTTTTCGCCGCCTCGCCTGCATTCACCATTACGGAGATGAGCTGATCGCTGACGCCGGCTTGCTTCAGTGCGACGAGTCCTTGGGTCGAAGTGTCAAACCGCGTCTTGGACTGCCTGATTTTTGCGATGATCACATCATCGGATATTTTGGCCTGGACCAGTTGAATGACGTCGCGATTGGTCATCCCCGGCGCCGCGGGCTTTGCTCCTGTCTGCGTGGCCGCCTTCGGCGCCGCGGCCTTTGGCGCGCTCGATTGTTGTGACGTGTTGGAAGTCGTGGATTGTTGCGTGGCCGCTTGCGGAGAAGCTGGCTGGCCCGCGGCGGTTTGAAAAACCGCGGCTCCCGTTATAGCGGCAAGCATTACAGCAAGATAGGCGATCCTCATGGCTTCCCTCGTAGCGCTCGTTGCGAGGAGTCGAGCGTTTCTGCAAATGGTTTGATCCGGTACGGGGAAGTATCCATTGCGAGGAATTCAATGTCAATTGACATGCGGGTGCGGCACACGACATCAATCCCATGCGGTGGTGCAAGCCACGGGGATCAAGTCAAAAGGCCCGCCCTTCAAAATCGAAGGACGGGGCACCCGAACTTCAATTACAAAGGCCGTGCCACCGGGTACGCGAGAATTCAAAGTGACGCAAAGCCCAGGCCACCCGCCCTGTTGCTAGCCCGAGAGCAGAGCCTCAGAAACTAAAGGAGTTAGTGGCACGAAGGTTTAAACACTTCGAGAGGTACTGTGGCGGACCATACCCTTAACTAGCGCTTTCCATTCAGGCTCGAATGCAAAAGAGGCGGCACAGGTGCGCCGAGCGAGCCGGCTCTTGTTATCTAAACCTTAATACCTCGCAATAGTCTCAAGCAAGAATATTTCGGTGTTTAAGATGGTGCGATGAAACACAATTTGTTCCAATGAGAAGAACCTCCGATCGATACGCCCGCCGTCCTGCGTGAGGTCAAAAGAAGGAAAACGCGCTATGGGAGGGTCCCTTGAAGAACAGCACGATTACTTTTGCGGTGATTATGGTTTTAACGGCAATGATTCTCGGCGTGAGTCCAGCGAAGGCCACGGATATATCCGGCACGATTGTCAGCACAGTGATCATCACACAAGACAGCCGTCTGACCGGGGACGTGATTTGCAATGTGGCAATCGGCACCCCTTGCATTTTTTTCACGGCGCCGCGGATTGAATTGAAGATGAACGGTCACAGCATGACCGGCAAGGGCGCCCGGGACGTTTGCCCGGCCCCTGTTTTCGGCGAATACGCCATTTCCACGAACGGCCAAAACAGAGTATCGATTGAGGGGCCGGGGCTGATCACGAATTTCAGAGACATCAGCATCTTTGTAACCGGGGATGACACGGAAGTGGAGGGCGTGACGATCGTGAGCGGCTGCACCGAGGGGATTCACCTCGAAGGCAGCCACAACACCGCGATAGACAACACGGTGGTGCGAGCCTCTTTGGATGGCAACTTCTGGGCCGGCATATTTGTGAGCGGCAGCGGCATGCACGTGGTTCGGCACAACGAAGTCGTGGCCGCGGGACCTGACGCCCACGGCGCCGTGCCTCCCGGCTTTGGCGGCGGCCACGGAATCATCGTTGGATCGGCCAATTTCTGCAGCGGCGTCCCCACGAAAAATAATCTGATCGAGGGAAACAACATCTCCGGGAACAATGGCGAAGGGATACTTCTCGTGTCCGCAACACTCGCGCCCACCTACTGCTTCAATACGACAGGCAACGTTATTCGTAACAACATCATTTTCGGGAATACGTCGTATTTCGACATCTATGATTACAATGCCGCGGGCTCCAACACGTTCGAATCCAACGCCTGTGAAGTTTCGGGCGGACCCGGTGCAACCGGGGTTTGCCCGAAGGTGACTAAGAACTCCGGGCACCAGAACCCCATCGAGGAACTATTCGGAAGATTCTGAGCGCCGGTTCTCGCGTCCTTGACGTGGCGATATTTGAACATCTTTTTGCGAGGACGGCTCCGGCATGTCACACTCCTGGTCGCTCTATTCTGGGGGACTTTCCTTCTTCTGACGGGCGAGAAAACGCTGTAGGAACTTCGCTCATACCAACGTTCACAACTTACACGACCTGCACAGCGTGCACGGTTATTTGAATCGCTCAGGCGGGTGGCCCGGCCTTTGTCATTCCATGTGATTGTGTCATTTTCACTTCTCGGTTGGGCTCCAGTAAGTTTGCTATGGGTTAAGCTTTTGAAATTGGAGTGCCCCGTACTTGGCGTTCTTCAAGGGCGGGGCCTTTGCTTAAACTTGGCACGCCGGCAGAGACATAGGAAGAAACGCCGCCCTTCAAAATGCGAAGGACGCGGCACCCAAGTTCTACTTCAAAGGCCGGGCCCGCCCTACTTCGCGTCGTAGATGAGGATTTCGGCGCTCTGCCCGGTCGGCTGGCGGCGCGCGGCCACGAACAGCTTTTGCCACTCGGGCACGAAAAGTCCGGTCTGCGCGCCGAAGCCCGTCGTGTAGGTTGCGATCTTCTCGTAGTGGTTCGGATCCTGCTCGTGGATCACGTCAACGATGCCGGGACCCCCAACACGAACATCCTTGTCGATCAGGATCCTGGAAAGGATATAGAGCCGGTTCTTGGCGGGATCGAAGAACATGTCGTCCGAGGTGGATAGCGGCGTGACTGGGACGGACGTTACCTGCATGCCGGTCTCGGTATTCACGACAGACACGACGCTGGCGCCGCGGCAGAACACGAATACCCGATGGTGAGCTTCGTCGAGCGCCATCGGATAATTCTCGCACTTGGGGTTAGTCCAGTGAGCCAGCACCTTGTTGGTGTCAAGATCGGCGACGACGATATAGTGGTTGTCCGGAGAATTGATGAAGATCCGATGTCCGGTCTCTTCGAGTTGGAGCGCCTCAGGGTGCCCGCCAGTCGGGATATGGGCGAGGTTCTTGCCGTCCAGGTCCAGAACTGCCACCGCCCCGTCCTTCTCCCCTTCCCGGCCCTGGACTTTGCCGTAGAGGAATTTCTCTCCGCCATAGTCGACAAGCACGTGATTGCGGCGCGCATCGAAACGCATATTATCGGCGTCCGAGGATAGTTGCACCGTATTCACAAGCGCGAAGGTCGTGGCGTCAAAAATCTTCACCGTCCCATCGCCGCTGGAGGAAACAAACAGACGGTTGATGGAAGGGAAATAGGACGAATTCTGCGGCTCGTTGAGATCAAGTTCCTTCACCACCTTGCCGGCCTTGAGATCGATGACCTCCAGAGTGTGATTGTCGTACGCGGCCGAGAACAGGCGCTGGCCTTTCAGATCGGCGCTCATATGATCCAACCGCCCGTCGACCTTCGCGAGAGGGATACTCCCGGCGAAAGTCAATACCGGTGGTTTTTCGGTCGGTTTCTGATTTTGAGCCGCAGCCAAGCCCGGCAAAACCAGCAGTTGCAATGCGGCGGCGTATGCGAGACCGATCCTCATCTTTTCCCCCTGCCCAATTTTTTGGACGAATGATCGCATCACCCGGAATTGCCCGGATGGCATCCGATCTGGCCTGAATATTCTCATTCTTCGGTCCTTCCTGCAATTCAGACCCGGGGTGCACACGGCCTCCGGCAAATCCGGAACTCATTTCCAATGGACAGCCAGCTTTCAATGCTGATTGGACACACACTTGGGCGGGTGGCCCGGCCTTGGCGCTCTTCAAGGGCGGGCTTTTGCTTAAACTTGGCACGCCGGCAGAGACATTGGAAGAAACCCCGCCCTTCTTTATCTGGGTTTCTTCACAGCTTCGATGCGAAGGATGGGGCACCCGAAGTTCTACTTCAAAGGCCGGGCCACCCGCCCTGAACTCCTTCTATTCTTTTTCAGCCAGCTGCTGCGCTGCATTGGGCTTGAACTTATTTCTAAACCCCGAAAGAAGATAGGAAAACCATCTCTGCAGGTCGTCGTCCAGAATCTCAGCCGGATAAATATCAAGTTCAAGGGTAATCGAGGGGCTTCTCAACCGCGACAGATTCCGAAAGTAACGCTCACAAAGATCGAATGTTTTACTCAGAGAATAGAACACCACTGCTGCGGCGCCGCGTTCGCGAGCCACAATTTCCAAAACGTATTCAGCGAACCGTTTGGAAAACCCGATGCGGAGGATGGTTGTTTGCGGCGGCAGAAACTCTTGCAGCTCCAGCATGTAATATCCCGCAGCTCCATTAATATCCTCCACAATCTGCCCCATGCGGTCCACTATCCGAGATTCTTCTATCTGAGCCCAGCAAGGTTTCAAATCGACGATATTTCCCTCCTTGGGCTGGAGAAGATTCCGCTGTTTGAGTACCGAATTGATCCAATCGCTTTCAGCCTTATTGTTCTCGGCCATGTGTTTTCGACTCCTTCTTCCAGACCTGTGGACGGCTTGGACCAACGAAAGGTTTCAACAGAGCAAAATACGACAGTTTGTAATATCGAGCCTTAGTCTTGGCTTTGGCCGAAGCGAGGATCGAGGGGTTCTAGTGAATACGAAGAACTGTAAGAAGTTTCATTTGGGCGGGTGGCCCGGCCTTTGTCGTTCCATGTGATTGTGTCATTTTCACTTCTCGGTAGAGGTCCAGTAAGTTTGCTGTGGGTTAAGCTTTTGAACTTGAGTCCCCCGTCCTTGGCGCTCTTCAAGGGTGGGGCTTTTGCTTAAACTTGGCACGCCGGCAGAGACATAGGAAGAAACCCCGCCCTTCAAAATGCGAAGGACGTGGCACCCGAAGTTCTACTTCAAAGGCTGGGCCACCCGCCATCGGAAATCTCTTCCTAGGCTCGATTCATTTTTTCAGTTCTTGAAGCCGGCACTCTCCGTCTCTTTTTGCGGTGCGTTGCTCAGGATGCAGGAAATTTAAGAATCTCCACACGTACAACCCGACCTTGGGACACCCGAAATTTGTTCATTTCTTGCCCCGGGTCACCCGTACAAACCACGGGCCGCTCGCCCTCCCTCTAGACCGGAATGTTACTGGGCGCTTCATAATCTTGTTGGCGAACACAAGGCGAATATGTATAATTCTGCAATTAACTTAAGATATGTTAAGCGGGGCAAATAAAATTGGTTAATAGCGCACGACAACGAAAAAAAAGGCATGGTGGTGACCGCGGGAGGCAATTAACTTTCCCTAATTGCTGGCAGGAGGAACTGGAAATCCAAGTCTGTCCCAATTCACGCGCGATGATATATGGACCCAGGCATCCCAGAACAATCAGGAGGCTTCATGAACCTCGCTATTATCCAGATTAGTGACATTCATATTTCGAATAAAGACAACTCAATATTGAACAAGGCGCGGGCAATTAAGGCGGCCGTGCAGCCACTCATCTCTTCGGAAAGTGCGTTACTTCTAGCTTGCAGCGGGGATGTTGCGTACTCCGGGACAAAGCAGGAATATGATGTGGCCAAGATATTTATGGCTGATCTTGCAACAAATCTAGCTCAAATTCAAAACGCCCATTTTCTTGGAACGGTTATAGTCCCGGGCAATCACGACTGCAACTTCTCCAAGGAGGGAGACGCTAGGCCCGTCCTGCTTTCCTCCGTGGCTGCAAATCTTGAGGGCGTCGATTTGCTCGGGGACTCTATTCAGCAACTGTTGAAGGTCCAGAAAAAGTTTTTCGAATTTGAGAGTGCATTTTGCAATCGCGAGATCAAAAACCCGAGCGAGCAAGTTGCCTGGACCTTTACATTTGATTTCTCTGGGACACGCATCTCTGTCAGGTGCCTAAATACTTCTCTTTTCTCCAAACTAAAGGAAACTGGTGGGCAATTATATTTCCCTTTGAAGGCAATACCAGTGGAAGAAGGAGATTCAGATATCGTGATTTCGATGTTTCACCACCCATACGGATGGCTTGCTCCTGATAATTCCCGCGAATTTAGGCGCCGAATTGAATCGCAGTCGGACGTTGTATTGACCGGGCACGAACACGATGGGGACTCATACACCCGCATAACCCACACTGGAGATGAAACCAGCTATGTGGAAGGTGCTCCACTTCAGGCCGATGTGGTGACGGGATTTAACGTAATTCTGATCAATCTATCCGAAAATGCGTACCAAGTTTGTCCGTATCATTGGGCCAAAGAATTATTTGAGCCAGGGCCCTCCGAAGCCCGCGTTTTCGTTCGGAAGCAATCATTAATCTCGTCTCGCTTTGAGAATACCCCAGAGTTCTCCAAGTACTTGGACGACGTGGGCACCGGTTTCTCTCATCCTGACAGAAGCCTGACACTTCGCGATTTGTTCGTGTACCCAGAACTGAAAATGGCAAGCGTAACATCCAAAAATCAGTTGAGCATTCACGGCTCAGAGATTTTATCGTTCGTTGCGGGCCGGGACTTCCTTCATATTGCCGGTGCCCCCACATCAGGCAAGACAACTCTCGCTCGGGCACTATACGTCGACCTACAGCACGACTGGAATATGGTCCCGATTCTTCTAAGTGGGACAGACTTGAAGGGCTCGTCGAAGGAGGATCTTGACAAAATCGTTGAGGCATCTTACAGACGACAGTATCGCGCTACTATGTATGAACGATTCCGGCAATTAGACCGGGAGAGAAAAGTATTATTTATCGATGATTGGCACCGCTGTAGAGTTCCAGGCAAGACTAGAAGAAAGATTCTGGAAGGCTTAAGGTCTATATTTGCAAAAGTAATCGTTTTCTCGGATGAGGTCTCGCTATTTCAGCTATTAGCCGATACTGCTGCGGACGGGAGTGCCTCCGAATCAGAATACTGTGAAATTAAGGAGTTCGGCTATCGATTGAGGAGTGAGCTAATCAGGAAATGGCATAGCATAAGTACTGACATCGACGATTTGGAGCTCACGTCTCGAATTTCCACGAGTGAAAACCTTTTGGACACTCTGGTGAGAAAGGGAATAGTTCCTTCTTGGCCGGTATTCATTCTCTCCGTACTACAAACAAGCTCTCTTCAGGTGGAGGAGACCGCTTCTTATGGCTCTTATGGCCACCTTTATGAGGCACTCCTTACAAGGCGAATGGTAGGCTCAAGTAAACGAAGGAACTCCCTTGGACTCAAATATGCATATTTGGCGCTTGTGGCGTACGAACTCTTTAGGGAGGAGAAGACAGTCCTGAACGAAAGCGAACTTCGAAGAGTGCATAGCACGTATGAAAGGGATTACCACGTTGCGGTAGATGAACGTGAGCTTTGGGAGGAGTTAAGCACTGCTCATGTGTTTGTCCGGAATGGTGATGAATTTAAGTTTCAATACAAATACGCCTATTATTTCTTCGTCGCAAAGTATTTCCAACTCGGCATCGGAAACGTTGAAGATGCACCGGCCCTTCGAGCGCAGCTTTCCTATATGGTGCGTTGCGTGCATGACGAAGATTACGCGAACATCCTAATATTTTATATCTACCTGACGAAGGATCGAGTGCTCATTGAGGAAATGCTTGGGGTTGCCTCACGCATCTACTCTGAGAAGGAGCCTGCGCACCTAACTACAGATGTGGACTTCGTAAATTCACTCAGGTTTAAGGCGCCAGATATTCTTATTGAAAGAAGTAGCATTGAGGAGAATCGCGAGGCTCGTCGGTCTCAAATGGACAGTTCTGACGAGAAGGAAGTGGGGGTCGACCAAGCATTAGCCAAGACAGAGTATCGTGACGACATATCTGACGCCTTAAAAATCGAGTTTGCGTTTAAGAGCCTTCATGTAATGGGCCAGGTCGTAAAGAATTTCCCACTCGACCTCAAGGGTGATTTGAAGCTTGCCCTGACGAGGCAGAGCTATGAATTGACGCTCAGGACCCTGAGGACTTATTTGAATATTATAGAAAACAATGTTGGTGAGATATTGGCTCTGTTCGACACCGCGCTGCGTACCCTACAACCATTCAGCAGGAAAACCAATGAGGAAATTCGCAGCGCATCCCAGTCGGCGATGGTAAGGCTGACCGAATTTGCGATTTTCGGCATGATAAAGAGATTGTCGTTAGCCGTTGGCGTAGTGGATCTGAAGGAGACTTACCATCAAGTCAGAGAATTGGTTGGCGAGGAGGATGTGCCAACTCGGCTTATCGACTTATCAATTAAACTTGATCACTTCAATCACATTCCAGAAGCTGATGTCGAAGAATTAGAGCGTCGGCTGCGCGACAACATCACCGCATATACCATCTTGAAGTTACTTGTGGCTGAGTTCCTTCACCTATTCCCGTGTGATTACAAGGTCGAACAGCGGATGGTTCAGCTATTTAAGTTTCAGCCTAACATTCCAAAATTAGGGGAAAAACGCGTAAAGAAGCTTGTCAAATGAGCCGCACATATAAAAAAGAGCGTCCCGACTAGGTCGGGACGCTCTGGAAGTGCAAGTTGTTCCTTCGATTTAGTACATTCCGCCCATGCCGCCGCCTGGGCCGCCGTGACCACCGGCGCCGGCTGCGGCTGTCTTGTCGGGTTCCTTGATGTCGGCCACCAGGGCTTCGGTGGTGAGCATCAGGCCGGCAATCGAAGCGGCGTTCTGGAGAGCGAGGCGCGTGACCTTGGCCGGGTCGATGACGCCCGCCTTGACCATGTCGCCGAACTCGCCGGTATCCGCGTTGAAGCCGAAGTTGTCTTCCTTGCTCTCGCGGACGCGGCCGACGACAACTGCGCCTTCGTGGCCGGCGTTGAGAGCGATCTGGCGCAAGGGTTCCTCGAGCGCGCGCTTGACGATGTTCACGCCGATCTGCTCGTCGTGGTCGGCCTTGAGCTTGTCGAGCACCGCGATGCAGCGAATCAGAGCCACGCCGCCGCCGGGGACGATGCCTTCCTCGACCGCCGCGCGTGTGGCGTGCATGGCGTCCTCGACGCGAGCCTTCTTTTCCTTCAGCTCGGTTTCGGTTGCCGCGCCCACCTTGATGACCGCCACGCCGCCGACCAGCTTGGCGAGACGCTCCTGCAGCTTTTCCTTGTCGTAGTCCGAGGTGGTTTCCTCGACCTGCGCGCGGATCTGCCGGACGCGTCCTTCGATTTCGGTGGATTTCCCGCCGCCTTCGACGATCGTGCAGTTGTCCTTGTCAATGGTGATCTTCTTGGCCCGTCCGAGGTCTTCCATCTTCACGTTCTCGAGCTTGATGCCGAGATCCTCGGTGACGGCCTTGCCGCCGGTCAGCGTCGCGATATCTTCGAGCATGGCCTTGCGGCGGTCGCCGAAGCCGGGCGCCTTGACGGCAGCGCACTGGAGCGTGCCGCGCAGCTTGTTCACCACCAGGGTCGCCAGGGCTTCGCCCTCAACGTCCTCGGCAATGATCAAGAGCGGTTTCCCGAGCTTGGCAATCTGTTCGAGAAGGGGAAGCAGGTCCTTCATCGAGCTGATTTTCTTTTCGTGGATCAGAATGCGCGCGTCTTCGATCACGCACTCCATGCGTTCCGGGTCGGTGACGAAGTAGGGAGAGAGGTAGCCGCGGTCGAACTGCATGCCTTCGACCACTTCGAGCGTCGTTTCCATCGTGCGGGATTCCTCGACGGTGATGACGCCGTCCTTGCCCACCTTCTTCATGGCTTCGGCGATGATGCTGCCGATCTGCCGGTCGTTGTTGGCGCTGATCGTGCCGACCTGGGCGATCATGTCGCCCTTGACGTCACGGTGCAGCTTCTTGATTTCCTCGACGGCGGCTTCGACGGCGCGTTCGATGCCGCGCTTGAGAGCGGTCGGGCTTGCGCCGGCGGCGACCGTCTTCACGCCTTCGCGGAAGATGGCCTGGGCCAGCACGGTTGCGGTGGTGGTGCCGTCGCCGGCCACGTCGGAGGTCTTGGAAGCGACCTCGCGTACCATCTGCGCGCCCATGTTCTCGAGCGGATCCGGCAGCTCGATTTCTTTCGCCACGGTCACGCCGTCCTTGGTGATGATCGGCGCGCCGAATTTCTTTTCGATCACCGCGTTGCGGCCCTTGGGGCCGAGCGTGATCTTTACCGCGTCCGCGAGGGCGTTGACGCCTCGCAGAATGGACTGGCGAGAATTTTCACCAGTCACGATTTGCTTTGCCATGAGTCGTTCTCCTCTTCAAGAATTTCAGATTTCAAATTTGAGATTTCAAAATTGCGGCCCCTTGCCCTGAGCAGTTCCTGCGAAAGGTGCGCCCTTCGCTTACCGCGCTCAGGGTAAAGGGAAAAGTTACTTCTTGCCGCCGGCAGCCTTGGCCGCGCCGGAAAGCTTTGCAAGGATTTCATCTTCCCGAAGGATGAGGTAATCCTCGTCGTCCACCTTGATTTCGGTGCCGCTGTACTTGCCGAACAGCACGCGGTCGCCGGCTTTTACGTCGAGAGCGATGCGCTGGCCCTTTTCGATCTTGCCTGCGCCAACGGCAATCACTTCGCCCTCTTGCGGCTTCTCTTTCGCCGTGTCGGGGATGATGATGCCGCCCTTGATGGATTCTTTCTCTTCGATCCGCTTGATCAAGACGCGATCGTGCAGCGGAGTAACATTTACTGACATCGTTTCTTGCCTCCGTTCAATGAAGTGAGTCGGGATGGTCAACGCGGAATGCCGAGCAGATCGTTAGCACTCCTCTAAGACGAGTGCTAATATAGCAAATGGGCTGGGGATGTCAAGGAATCTTACGAAGTACATCTCGAAGGGTTCTGTCTTCATGCTTATTGTTAGTCCTTATTTATCAATTACTTACATATAGGACTGCGGGTTTCCACAGGTCATATGGTGGCGCAGGCTTCCAGCCTGCGGGTTTTTGTCCTTGCTTGGACTAACCCCCGCAGGCTAGAAGCCTGCGCCACTAAAACATTTGCTTCTGCGCGCGGGCTCATCAACAATAGCGGCCAAACATGGGCGCGCGAATATTTGACCAATCACAGCCGGCCGCTACCGGCCACTTCATCGAATTCCGCAAGGTCTGCAAAGCCTTTGGCGATCACCTCGTCCTCGACGACGTGAGCTTCTTCGTCGACCATGCAGAGACGTGCGTCATCATGGGGCGCAGCGGCGTGGGGAAATCCGTGGCGCTCAAGCATATTCTTGGGTTCTTGCGCCCCGACTCGGGGCGCGTGCTGGTTGCCGGCGAGGACATCACCGATTGGACTGAAAAACAATTGGCCGAGATTCGCCGCCGCGTCACGATGGTTTTCCAATCGGGCGCGCTGTTTGATTCGCTGACTGTGGCGGAAAACATCGCGTTTCCGCTGGAAAAACGTGTGGATCTCACCGTGGATCAAAAAGAGGCTCGCGTCGCGGAACTCGCGGAGATGCTCGAGGTCACTGATGTCGCTGACAAGCTGCCATCGGAACTGAGCACCGGAACGAAGCGCGCCGTCGCCATCGCGCGCGCGCTGGCGCAGGACCCGGAAGCGATTCTTTACGACGAACCGACGACGATGGTCGATCCGCTCATGGCGGCGCATACCGGCGACCTCATCCTGCGGCTGAAAGAAAAATTTCACAAGACATCCGTCGTCGTCACGCACGACACGCACCTCGCGAAAAAACTCGCCGACCGGATTGTTTTCCTTCATGAAGGCCGCGTGGCCTATTTCGGACCTTGGGCGGGATTCGTGGCCGCGCCCGAGCCGTACCTTCGCAATTTCCTCCGCCAGGATGAACTCATCCCCGAATTGGATGTGACCTCGTGAGCGAGGCGGCGGCGAGCGCTTCCGACGCGAAGCATCAGTTGCGCCGCACGATGGGTTTCTGGGACGTGCTGCTGTTTTGCATCGCCGCGGTGCTGGGGCCGCGATGGATCGCTGCGGCGGCGCGCAACGGGCAATCCTCCATCAGCATATGGATACTGGCGGCGCTGCTGTTTTTCGTTCCAACGGCGTACGTCGTCGTCGAGCTTTCGACGCGATTTCCGGAAGAGGGGGGGCTGTACGTCTGGACGAAAATGGCGTTCGGGGATTTTCACGGATTCGTCGCGGGGTGGACGTACTGGACGTACACCATTTTCTACTTCCCCGGATTATTGCTGGCGAGCGCGGCGATGTCTGCATACGTTGGAGGCAGCAGAACCGCATGGCTGGCGGAGAACCAAACGTTTCTTTTAGCGGGATCGTTCGTGATGCTGATTGTGGCCGTTTGGCTGAACATCATTGGGCTGCACATCGGCAAGTGGCTGCAGAACGCAGGGGGCGTGGGTACTTATATTCCGCTGCTGATGATCGTTGCAGTGGCGCTGTGGCTCTGGGGACGGCAGGGATCGGTGACGCACTTTACGCGAGCCGCGATGCTTCCGCACTGGGATTGGGACACCGTGAATTTCTGGTCGCAGATCGCATTCGCATTTACCGGCCTCGAACTCGTTTCCGCGATGAGCGAAGAAGTCCGAGACCCGCAGCGCACGCTACCGAAGGCGATCTTTGCTTCCGGGGGGCTGATCGCAGTCATCTACATGGCGGGGACGATTGCGATCCTGACGATGATTCCCGCCGACGTGGTGGACCCGAAGAGCGGAGTCTTTCAGGCCATTACGACCGGCTCGATTGCTCTGCGGATCGGATTTGTGGGAGTGATCGCGGCGCTGCTCGTGACGGTGGGAAATGCCGGCGGAGTGGGAAGCACCGTGGCGGGGATTTCACGAGTGCCATTTGTCGTGGGCATCGATCGGTATCTGCCGTCCTGGTTCGGCAAGATTCATCCGAAGTGGAAAACCCCGCACATTTCGATTTTGGTCCAGGCCGGACTTTCGGCGGTGGTTCTGGCGCTCAGCCAATTCAAGGCGACGGAGCGAACTGCGTACGTCGTGCTCGTTTCCGCCGCAATCGTTCTGTACTTCATCCCATTTATTTACATGTACGCGGCGGTCATCAAGCTGGCCTGGAAAGAAGACCGCGGGAAAAATAAAAATGCGGTTCTGATTCCGGGCGGCAAGGCCGGCGTTTGCATCTGCGGAATTTTGGGATTGCTGGCTGTGGTCGCGGGGATTTTCTTTTCGCTGATTCCACCGGGAGAAGAAACCAACAAGGTTTTGTTCGAGGTCAAGGTGGCGGGGGGGACCATGGGCACGATCGCGGTGGGGCTCATTTTGTATTATCGCGGGGCGCGGCTGCGCGCTCAATAGGAAAGGCTTCACAGCTTGCGGAAGAACTCAAACTTGTCATTCCGAGGCGCGCTGCGCGCCGAGGAATCTCTCTTTTCCTGCGCTTAAACCAATGAGAGATTCCTCACTTCGTTCGGAATGACAAAATAAATCACTTTTTCCGCAGCTTGTTCAGCGTGTTTGGTTTTGATTCTCGATAGCGCGCAAAAGCAGACAGGCTTGAAGTCTGTTCTACTAAAAGCTCAGTACACTTCCCAGATTCCTGGCGTAGCTAGTTCCACCAAATGATTGTCGGGATCGCGGAAATAGAGACTTTGGCCGCCGGCTGGCCAGGTTACTTTGCTTTCGATCCTGATGCCTTGTGCGATCAAGCGCTCTTCCCAGGCGGCCAAATCATTTTTTGAAATCGCGAACGCGAAGTGCAGCTGGCCCGCGGCCTCGTGCGGCGGGATCATGCCGCCGGGCGTGGGGACCGGCTCCGGCTTGCCGCCGCTACGAAATATGAGGAGCACTTGCTTGTCCGCGACGCTGAATACGCACAGGCGTTCGAGGGATTCGAGCAGGCGCAGTCCAAGTTTATCTCGGTAGAAGCGAACGGAACGGGGAAGATCGCTGGAGAAGAGACAGGTTTCGACGATGCCGTTGATGCGCGGGGCGGGCATGGTTATTTTTCCAGTCGGCTGAAAAAAGGTATACCCTGGGGGAGTTTATCCCGTCCCTTTCGGAGCCGCAATGGCGACATTCCGGGTTTGGAGGCGGTGGGCTTCCGATTCCTTGCGGGAGAAATGTTCAATCTCGCCGGTGTTTGATGGCACGCTGAGATTCGGTCTTGCAAACGGGATTGAAAATCTGCGATGTTTAGTTTGTCTGGAGGCAACCACATGGCCACGAGAAACAAACTGAAAGATGCCGCGGTTACGATTGGCTCCGCAGTAGGCAAGGCGGATGCGAAGGCTCATCAAGCCGTTTATAAAGCTGCTAAAGCAGCGCATGTAGCTAGACTCGAGCTGAACGAATTGTCGAAGCAAGTGGACGCTCTCAAGAAGCAATTGAAGAAGAGCACCAAACGGCTAAAGAGCGCGTTGAGATAGCGGGGCAGTGCGTGGCAACGCACTCTGGTAACGAGATTACCTTGCGCAGCGGATTTTGGGCCGCTCCGGAAAAGCGCCATTTCGCGAACTGCGATTGGCAAGTTTCCGATCCTCCGGCTACCTTGGCGGTGTCCACGCTGGTTCAGCTTCAAGCGTGGTGACCCTTGCCTATTTCCAGCCCGCGCCAGAACTGCGGCATCGGCGTCGGAAATTTAAGGGCGATGTTACTTCCGTCAGACGCGCCAGCCACAACGGATACGACGATGCACTGTTCCGTTTGTTCGTTTCCCTGGTTCGTCACCGCCAATCGTTGGCCGGGTTCGACTCGACTCGACATCGAAATCAATCCCCCCGCTCCATTGATCGAAATCGTGCGAGCTTCTTCGTGGAATGGATCGCCAGCCTGCGTGTGGCCGTAGACGAATAGCGGGATATGGACGAAGACCCGAGGCGTTACGCGGCGATCGGGAAGCTCAACTGTCCTTGTTCCAGTTATTTTGCGATCCGGGCGCTTGGCAGGGTACGATTTGGCCCACCACAGCATCGCGAAGATTTTCCGTGCGACACTCATTCTGAAACCCGATGGCTGGAAAATCAGCTCAACAACCACTATAGACGATTTCTTTCAGGAGGGAAAATCCCTATCCCGCTAACCAAATGTTCGATCGTTCTTTTCCCGCGTCGGAAGGCCTGATCGCGCAATCGCTCTCGGCCTGATCTGGCCGCAATGCCTATGGGCACCCGTTGGCATTCAACTCGTCCAATTTCACTTTGGCCTGTGCGTTTCCACTTTTCGTGGCCGCTTTCAGCAGGACTCGACCTTGCTCACAGTTTTTTGCGACGCCGTCCCCACGAAGGTAAAGGCCGGCGAGGATTACTTCAGCCTCAGAATTGCCGTTCGCCAGCGCAGCCCACAACAGATGCACCGCTTTGGAGCTATCGCGAGGGCCATTGTCGCCGTTCAAGAATGCCATCGCGGCCGCTAATTCCGATTTGCCTGCATCTAGCGCCTGCTGTGCGTGCGGATCGGAGGCGACAGCGCCATTTCCCTCGGCGCCGGGGCGCTGCGATTCATTCGCGGTTGCATCATCCTTTTTTGATCCAATCACAGGCGCGTCGCTCGGAGCAGAAGTCGCGACGCTTGGAATGGAAGACGCAACAGGTGGAGCAGGAGACGCTTCGGTGGCAACCGATGATGCCGGGACGGGAGAGGGTACGGATATTGTTGGTTCTGTTTCAGGTCCGGATTCCACCGCAGGCCGCGCCATCGATCTGATTTGCGATTGCCCCACATGCAGGCCATAAAGGTACGCTGCGCCCAGGAACGAAATGCCTATTAGGACGTATACGATCCAAAGAAGGAGTTGTCCTGCCCAGAGTGGTTTGCCGTTTGGTTCCGATAGATAGAACTCTTCAGCGGGAGGAATGGCAAACAGGGGCTCCGCGCCGGTTCCCGATTGGCTCGAAAGGGAAGCAAGCGACTCCTCTGTTAGCGGGACTGCTGGCGGGGCCGGCGATTCAGCCTCGTCACGAGCGGGCGCCGACATTCGCGATTGATTGGTCCAATTGTTGAGGTGTTCACGGGCGCCGCTGGAGAGGGAAGTAAATCTCAACCCGCAAACCGTTCTCATTTCATTTGTCCAGACAACTTCTCCGGCGCCTTCGATTCGATTCTGGCCCCGCGAAGACAACAAAAAACGGATGGTTTCGGCCGGCTGGACCGGGGCAACGGAATGAAAGGAAAGTCCGCCGTCGGAGACGTCCAAAACGAGGCCGCCGTTTTCCGGGCCCATGCCGATGTAGGCGATCTCCACGAGTTTCGTTCGCGGAGTTTGACGACGGTCCGGCTTCGACACCGAGGATTCGCTCGTTTGCACAGACAACTCTATTTCCGGCTGGGGGCGGAAGATTTTTAAATTTTATTGTGGCAGTGCGGATGCGCCCGCTGCACGAGTCAGGTCCAAGCCGAACTGCCGTGTCCACTATCGTGCGGGAACCCGAACACGTCAAAGGCGAAAATAGACGAATTGCCCGAAAAGTATATTGGGGTGATTCGATCGGCGCGGCCAGATTCGTCCACGCGGCGCGGCGCAAAGTGTCACAAATTACGCGGCGACGGCAGCGGGTGCGCCAGATAGCGCGAGTGTTGGTGGAGCTGCATTTCCGTGCGTCGGTTGTAGGAGCATCCGCCGCGGCGGATGCTCCTACGACCCTTCACTACTTCGAGGCGTGATCCGCCACTTCGTTCTTGATGACCTTTCCGCCCTTCATTACGAATTTGACGCGCTGAAGCTCGGTGATGTCGGACAGCGGGTCGCCTGAAACTGCGATCAGATCGGCATATTTTCCCTTGTCGATGGATCCGATCTGGTCCTGCCAGCCGAACGCTTCGGCGTTAACCGTGGTTGCGGCTTGGATGGCTCTCAGCGGAGTTAAGCCGCCAAACTTTACCAGCGCCACAAAATCGAGAGCCTGCGTCCCGTGCACGTAGGTTTCACCGTCGGCTCCGCTGCCCATCATGATTTTCATTCCCTTGGTGGCGGCGGCCAGCTGAACGGCGTGCTCAAAAATTGGAATGATCCGATACTTGCCACCGGTATTTTTTGCGTCGTTATCGTCCAAGTAGGGTTCGTGGTAACGCTGGAGGGTTGGGTCATAGTAAAGACCTTTGGCGACGATCATGTTGGCTTGCTCCTGGTCAAGACCAAAGGCGTGTTCGATCGTGTCGCATCCGGCGACGATGGCGTTCTTTTGGCCCTCGCCGCCGTAGACGTGGCAGCCCGCTTTTTTTCCGAGGCGGTGTGTCTCGTCGATAATGGCCTGCAATACGGGCAGCGGATAGGTCACTACGTATTTGGCCTCTCCTGTCGGGGTGAAGGAATACGCGCCTGCCGGATACAGTTTGATCCAATCGGCGCCATGTGCGATCTGATCGCGCACGGCTGCACGCCCTTCCTCGGCATTGCGAATCACCGCGCTGGCCAGGGGGTTGTCGGGATTGGCCGGATCCGCAGGCTTGTCTCCCCAAACAATGCCGCGGGTGGAAACTTGGTAGCGGGGACCGTCGATGCGGCCTTCGTTTATCGCGTTGCGGATGGCGACGTCGCCATATCCGTTGCCGTGCGTGGTCATATCGCGCGCCGCGGTGAAACCCGCATGCAGACTCGCCTGCACGTTCTGCACGGCGATGAGCATGTAGTCTTCCGTGGTCCCGTTGGGCTTGCGCGCATTGAACATGTGCGTGTGCCCATCGATCAATCCGGGGAGGACCGTCGCATGGCTGAGGTCGATCACTTGCGCTCCGGCCGGAATCTTGACTTGCGACTCCGGCCCGACCGCGGTGATGCGTTCGCCGAAGAGACGCACCACTTGATTGGTCAACATCTGGCCGGTCTTGCTGTCAAACATGCGGCCGGCGCGAACTGCGATTTCGCGCGGGGCCGGCGGGCACAGCTCGACGCCGCCGTCGGAACCGACGCACGGTGTCGGCCCTGCTCCCCGCCACGGAGCCGATGGAGCCTTGCCCTGGGCCCAGAGCGCGGTCGTACTCAACAGAATTCCGCATGCTGCTACCAGCAAACATTTGAATCGCATCGCCTAGCCTCCTCGTCCATTTGAGACCTGCCCTGAATTCCCGCACTCAGACCGCGCGCACACCGAGAACTCTTTAACAGGAAATTGCGGTTTGAATCTTGAATGGGCAACTTTATACACCCGGGGCGCTTCCGATTGAACTGAATTGTTTCTCCTCGCACGATACCGGAGCAGGCAAGTTTCCGAAAATTCCGCATTTAGGGTACTTTTTCTAATTGCAAAAGGCCTCATTTCGAGGAGGGGAAAATTATGAGTAGTCAGATTACGCGTGTTGTCGTCGCAATTTTAGCGGTGTTCTCGCTGCTGCCTGCGCCGTTCTTTGCGCAGGATCAGAAAGGAAACGATCAGACAGCGCAAGGCCAGCCTTCGGCTCAGCCTGAAGCGCAGGCCGCGCCCTCGGGCGCCGTTCCGCCGCGAACGGTGGACTTGAAGCTGGACTATTCTGCGGGGAGGAAATGGTTTCCGGACTTTATCGGATCGTATACGCCGATGAAGCGTGACGAGCCGTCGCTCACAAATTCTCCCCGCATCGAGCAGTTATTGCAAAACGGCAAGCTGATGCTGAGTCTGCAGGATGCCATCTCCCTCGCTCTCGAAAATAATCTGGCGATCGACGTGGAGCGCTACGTGCCTTGGCTGGACGAGGTCAGTTTGCTGCGCGCCAATTCGGGGATTAACGGCCTGGTGCCGTTCGATCCTACATTGACGAGCAATCTCAATGTCCAGGATTCCGTCACGCCTCTGAATAATCCGCTCTTCGCCGGAATCATCCCGACGGGGACTACCACTGCCGCGGCCCAAACGCCTGTGGCGTACGTCCAGCACATCGGCAACGTGAATTTTCAATACAACCAGTATTTTCCCACGGGAACTCAGTTTCAAGCCGGAATGACCAACAATCGTACTTCCACCAACTTTGGATTTTTCAATTTGTACAACCCTTATTTGCAGTCGGCGCTGACCGTGACAATTACTCAGCCTCTCCTTCGGGGCTTCGGAACTCTGCCAAATACTCGTCTGATCATCGAAGCCAAGCGCACCATCAAGGTCGGCCTGTCGCAGCTTGAGCAGCAGGTGATGGCCACGACGACGCAAGTCTCGAACGACTATTGGGAACTGGTCTACGCGCGGGAAAACGTGAAGGTGGAAGAAGCGGCAGTGGAGGTTTCGCAGCGGCTTTTTGAAGAAAATTCGAGGCGGCTCGAAATCGGCACGCTGTCCTCGCTGGATGTGCTGACGGCGCAATCGCAACTCGCTACCGACAAGCAGGCCCTCGTCCAGGCGCAATCGGTTCAACTGCAGGATGAAACGACGCTGCTCAACGACATCACCAAGAATCCCTTGGACGGCCCGCTGCTGCGCGCGGAAATTATTCCAGCCACGCCGATCTCAACGCCGGACACGGGCGAGAACATCGAGATTCAAGACGCCGTAAAAGAAGCGTGGCAGAAACGGCCTGAACTGAAACAGGCGGCGTTGAACCTGGAAAATGCAGGGACCGACGTGAAGGCCACTAAAAATGAACTCCTGCCGTCGGTCAATATTTTTGGGGAGTACGTCGCCACTGGCCTCGGCGGAGTCCAGACTGCCACTACGACAACTCCGACAGGAGCATTCTTGCCCGGCCTGCCCGTGGTGAATTCCGCAGGCGTTCCCGTTTCCGATCTCTTCCAGGCGACGGCGGTTGCGACATCGTCGGCAGTCGTTTTTCCGGGCGGGGCGGGACAGGACCTCGGCCGCGTGTTCCGCGGGAATTATTCGACATTCGAGGGAGGGATCAATTTCACATTGCCGATTCGCAATCGCGCGGCGCAGGCGGACAACGCCCAGGCGCTGCTCAATGAGCGGCAGCAAAAGACGCAGTACCGCCAGGAACAAAACGCCATCTTCGTCAGCGTTCGCAACGCCCTCATCGCATTGCGCGAAGATCGAGCCTCGCTCGCGGCCGCGGAGGAGGCGAAGAGGCTGGCCGTTCAAACGCTGGAAGACGAGCAGGAAAAATACCGGCTGGGGGCTTCGACAAGTTACAACGTGGTTCTGCGATCGCGCGACGTCACTTCCGCGGAAGGCACGGAACTGCGGGATCGAATCAACCTGCTCGAAGATGAGCTGAAATTCAACCAGGCGATGGGGCGCACACTGGAAGTAAACCAAATCAGCCTGGCGGACGCCTTGAAAGGGGGAACGTCTGGCTCTCCGGCCAGTTCCGGAAAGCCTTAGGCAAGTCTCTTGCTTCGCTCGCTAAGTTGGTGAGTTTCTTCAGATGACTGGTTTGCGGCGCCTGGGATTGGCGCAACGGCAGTTGTGTTTGGCTGATTCATGGATTCCGCCCATACCTCGGAGTCCCGGTTTTACCGGCAGTGAGACACCAGAACTTATCGCCATGCCTGACGGATCGGGCTTCGCCCCGTTTGTCTGTGCCTCATTGGTTATTAGTTCTGGTGATAGAGATCACATCCGATTTTCAACTGCTGGATATATCCTGAAAGAGCTATGAGCACGAATGTCTTTGACAAGATCGCGCGGTTGGACACCCGGACGTTCTTCGAGAAGCTGTTCACCTCTTTACCCGACGCCATCGTCATCGTGGACAGCGGGGGACGCATCCTGGAGGCGAATCCGCAGACGGAGTCGCTTTTCGGGTATGCGTGCAGCGAGTTGTTGGGAAGTCCCGTCGAGATTTTAATTCCAGAGCGATTTCGACCGGCCCACGCAACCCATCGCGATGATTACAGCAACCATCCACGTTTACGCCCGATGGGCGCCGGCCATGAACTCTACGGCCGGCGGAAAGACGGAAGCGAATTTCCGGTCGACATCATGCTTAGCCCTCTGGAGGCGGAGGGAGGGCGGCTCGTCCTAGGCGTCATTCGTGACATTACGGAACAGAAGAAATTGGAAGGGGAGCTGCGGCAACTTGTATCGAGCGATCCTCTCACCCGCCTTGGCAATTACCGCCGGCTGGAGGAGGCGTTTGACAGGGAACTAAAATGGTTGCAGCGCACTGGACGGTCTTCCGCTCTGCTTCTTCTGGATCTCGATGGACTGAAGGCGATCAATGATACGTACGGCCATCTCGCAGGCGACCGAGCGTTGTGCCGTTTGGGCGATGCCCTCCGAACCGAGTGCCGCGCAATTGATACTGCAGTGCGGCACGGGGGCGATGAATTCGCCGTTATTTTGCCCGATACAAACGCCGATGGCGCTCGAAGCCTCGCTCGCCGGGTTGAGAGTCGGCTTGCTCTTGATGTGGACCATCCCGTTCACTTTAGCTATGGAGTGGGAGTCTGTCCGGACGATGGACAAACGCTTCAGCAGCTTCTTTCGGCCGCCGACAGCCCTCTCTACGAGATGAAGAAATCAAAACGGATGGAATCTGAACGTCAGCTATCGTAAGCCAAAACCGGAAAAATCGCAGAGGCGACACGCGGCTATTGTCGATACTCACACCGCCGCGTAGCGCACGGAATTGCGAGATCGAATCAACCTGCTTGAAGACGAGCCAAATTCGACGAGGGGTTAAGCGGCACGCTCGAAGTGAATCTCAACAGCATGGCAATTGACTACGCTGCCTGAATAGTTGCCCTATCGTTTTAAAATCCCTCTTCTACTAGCCGCGCGACACTAAGGGATGAGACGTGAGATTTCTCGCGCGATTCCACCAGGCGTTCTACATATTTTGCGAGGATGTCGCACTCGACGTTCACGGGATCGCCCACCTTCAGGGAAGACAAATTCGTGTGCTCGTACGTGAAGGGGATGATAGCGGTTTCGACGACGCGGTCGTGCCAGCCGGCGACTGTCAGGCTGATGCCGTCGAGTGCGATCGAGCCTTTCATCGCGATGTAACGCGCGAGATCGCTGGGCACTCGGACGCCGAACCACCAGTTCGCGCCTTCCGGTTCGAGGCGCGCGACGCGGCCGACTCCGTCCACGTGGCCCTGCACGAAGTGGCCGCCGAGCTCTTTCATCGCGGTCAGCGGGCGCTCGAGATTGACGCGCGTGCCGGGCTTCATTTCGCCGAGGCTCGTGCGGCGCAGCGTCTCGCCGGAAAGATCGGCGGCGAAAGTTTCTTTCGAGATGTCGACCGCGGTGAGGCAGCAGCCGTTCACGGCGATGCTGCCCGACTTTGCGAGGCCATCGAGGAGAGGACCGGCGTGCACGCGGATGGTTGCGCCGATTTGATCGGGGCGCGTCCCGGCTGAATCCGGGCGGGCGCCTACGTCGCACAGTTCAACGGATTCAATCGCGCCGACGTATTCAACGAGTCCGGTAAACATCGCGGAGATATCCCTCGATTGCGAAATCCGGGCCAAATGGTTCGATGGTGACGCTCTGCAATTCCTGCATGGCCTGAAAACGTGCTGGCGATGAAGCCGCGCCAGGTTTTCTTCCTGCGGCCCCGGCGACTTTGGGCGCGAAGAACACCCGCATTTTATCCACAATCCCGGCGGCCAGGGCGGCGGAATTCAAAATTGCGCCTGATTCGAGGAGGACGCTGAGTATTTCGCGGCGGCCAAGTTCCGCGACGACTTCGACGAGATCGGGTTTCGAGCCGCGGCCGGCGAGGCGCACGACATCAATTCCGGCGCGGCGCAGGGCGCGCGCTTTCGAGGAATTTTCTTTCGCGCGAGTGAAAACGAGCACATCTTTGTCCGCCGAGCGGACCAGCTTTGAGCGCAGCGGCAAGCGCAATCGCGAATCCACGACGACACGCAACAGATTGCGGCGGCGTGGAAGACCTGTGCGGTCAGTGAGCAGTGGGTCATCGACGAGCACTGTGCCCATGCCGGTGAGCAAAGCGTCGGAGGCGTGGCGCATTTGCTGTACTTCGGCGCGTGATTCGGGCGACGAAATCCAGCGGTCTTTTTGCGAATTGCGGGCGCCCTTGCGCGCGCCTCTTTTCGCGTGAGGGAGGACAAGCTGGCCGTCGAGCGTGAGCGCGGATTTGAGCGTCACCAGGGGTTTGCGGGAAACGATCCAGCGCGCGAATGCTTCGTTCAGGCGCCGCGCTTCGGCCTCGCGCAGGCCGGTGCTGACTTCGATTCCA
>DATNIO010000052.1:0-14611 GCA_035604385.1 Verrucomicrobiia bacterium
ATCGTCGAGCAGGTCAATCCCGGATATTACGGCGCGGAACGCGCAGCCGCTCCCGCGGTTACTCCCACTTTGGCTCCCGCGGAAGCGGGCGGCGGGACACCAGGCGTGCCCGGAATGAATATGCCGCCCAGTACCGAGACATCTCCCGCTCCGGAAACAGAAAAGAAGTAGACGAGGCGATGAGTCAACATGCTTAAGGCGTTCCAGACATTCATGCAGCAAGACGGCGGTGGCCTCCTCCTTCCGGAGATAATGCTCCTCCTGTTTGCCATGGGCATCCTGCTCACCGACTATCTGCTCGAGGCTCGCGATAAGTTTTTCAACGCATTAATGGCCATGCTCGGCGTGATTTTCAGCTGGCTGACGTTGGTAGGTCTACCGACGTTCGTAAACAACTTCCTTCGGCGCATCCCGCTTCTGCGGGTCTTTGCGGTGCCGGGGTTGCGCGAGGTAGCCGACCGCGGGCCGGTCGGATTCAGCAATTCGCTGATCGTCGATCCGTTCTCCGTGTTTTTCGGCGCCATCTTCCTGATCGCGACGGCGCTGGTCATTATCCTTTCGGTCCGCTATCTCCAAATCGAGGACGAAAATCACGGCGAGTATTACGCCCTGATGCTTTTCGCCACGGTCGGCATGATGTTCATGGCGTCCGGCTACGATCTGGTCGTGCAATTCCTGGGCCTGGAAACGATGGCGATCAGCTTTTACGTGCTGGCAGGATTCCTGCGGCGCGACAAGCGTTCGAACGAAGGCGCGGTAAAATACCTGCTTCTGGGCGCTTTCAGTTCGGCGATTCTGGCCTATGGCTTCTCGATCCTCTACGGGATCGGCGCCATGGCCAACCTCAGCTCTATTGGCCAGTCGTTGCCTCCCAGAACCAATCTGGACGTGATTGCCGTCGCGGTGGAGGCAAGGGGCCACACGGACCTGTTCGTGCTTCTGGCGCTCGCTACGGTGGCTGCGGGGCTTTTCTTCAAGGTGGCTGCGGTGCCATTCCATCAATGGGCGCCTGACGTGTATGAGGGCGCTCCGACGCCGATTACGGCCTACATCAGCGTGGCGTCCAAGACGGCCAGCTTCGCCCTCTTGCTGCGCCTGCTGCTCACCGTGTTCTGGCCGGTGCGCGTCGATTGGGAGATGCTGATCGCGGGCGTGGCCATCGCATCCCTCACCGTTGGGAACCTGGCGGCGATCACGCAGACGAACGTGAAGCGCATGCTGGCCTACTCCTCGATTTCCCATGTGGGCTACGTCCTACTCGGAATCGTGGCGGCCGCGTCGAGCCCGCTCGGTTTCTTGGCCGGCATGAAGGGCGTGGCGTTTTACCTCTTCGTTTACGCGTTCATGACCATTGGCGCGTTTGCCGTGCTGATCGTGCTGCAGCGGCAGGGAATCATCGGCGATGAGCTGGACGATCTGAACGGCCTGTACCGTCGCAGCCCGCTGTCCGCGCTGATGCTCTTGATTTTCATGCTTTCGCTAGCCGGGATTCCGCCTCTGGCGGGCTTCCTCGGAAAGTATTTCATCCTGCAGTCGCTGATCGATACCGGGCACGTCCGCCTCGCGCTGTTCGGCGCGCTCTACATCGTCCCTGCGCTGTACTACTATTTCCGAATCGTGATGCACGCGTATCTGTACGAACCGGGCAACGCGCCGTTGCCGATCGTCAGCATCGGGCAGAGGATTGCTTTTGCCGTGATGTGCTTCGTAACCGTCGCCGCCGGCGTCTACCCGGAGCCGTTTGTGCGCCTGGCGACGTACTCGCTGTTCTTCCCATCGGGTTTCAGTGGCCACTGAAGATCCAGACTCGCCTTCCTCCCCATCGCCGCGAAAACGGCCGGCAGAAGGTGTGCGGGCGTTCTCCGATATAATGGAGCTTCCGTTCCTGCTGGTTGCGAGCGTAGCCATTGGCGGAGGAGCGGGGTATTTCCTGGACAAGCGCTTCCATACATCGCCCCTATTTACTCTGATTCTTGGTTTGCTGGGCTTTGCCGGGGGAATGATCCAATTGGTGCGCCGGTTGTCAAAGGACACTTAGGACGATGGCCGAGTCGGACTCCATCTATGTTGCCGCCGAGCACCGCATCGAGTGGATGACGATTGCATTTGGATTAGTCGGCGCCGTGTTTGTCCTCCTGCGCTGGGGCTGGCGTCCAGGAGCGGGAGTCGCTCTGGGCGCCGCGCTCGCGTGGTTGAATTTTCGATGGCTGAAGCAGGGAGTTACCGCCCTCGTCAAACTTTCGACGGCGCAGGCGAACTCGGAACGCGCCCGAGTGCCTGTGAGCGTTTACGCTAAGTTCTTTGGACGCTTCGCTTTGCTGCTGGTGGTGGTCTATGTTATTCTTTCGCGTTCCTGGTTGCCTGTGGCTGCGGTGCTCGGAGGATTGTTCGCGGTCGTTGCGGCCGTGATGATCGAACTGATGTGGGAACTGGTGCGCACCAGGCGTGAAACGGAAACACACACTTAGAGCCGGTTTTCGCGCGGCTCAATCCCGGGGTCAACTGGAAAAATGGAAGAGCAAGTCTTAGGTGTGACAAAACTGGTCAACGCGCTCTTGGGAAAACCTGCGTTGGCATTGCTTGCAGCGCTGCACATTCATCCCGAGAAGACCGATTATCCGATCCCGAATCACATCGCCATGGAATTCGTGGTTTTTCTTATCGCAATTGTCTTTTTCACGTGGCTGAAGGGACGCCTGTCGGTGGACAATCCCGGCGGCGCGCAGCAATGCATGGAAGCGCTCCTGACGAATCCCATGGGCGTGGGCGCGCGCGATTTGCTCGAAGACACCGCCGGTCACAACGCCTTGCAGTACCTCCCCATGATCGGCAGCATCGGCATGTTTGTCTTAATGAGCAATCTGATCAGTCTAGTTCCAGGATTTTCTTCTCCGACGGCCGAGAAGACGGTGCCCCTCGGCTGCGCGATCGTCGTTTTTCTTTATTATAACTGGGCCGGCTTGCTGCACCATGGGCCACTCAAGTATGCAAAGACGTTCCTCGGGCCGGTTTTGGTGATGTCTCCGATCATGTTTGTTGTCGAAATTTTCAGCCATCTCGCGAGGCTGCTTTCGCTCACGGTTCGTCTCTGGGTCAACATGCTCGTCAGCGAGCTGCTGTACGTAACATTTCTTGGTTTGACGCTTTCACTCTTCCTGTTCGTGGGAAAACTCAACGGGCTGGGATACGTGCTGGCGCCAGTTCCGTTGCTCGCTCCGCCGCTTTTTCTTCTGTTGCACATCTTTGTCGGATTTGTACAGGCGTTCGTTTTCACTTTGTTGCCGATCATTTATTTGGGCGGGGCAGTAGGCGAAGAGCACTAATCGGCTCCCGTTTTATAGAGGCCTATTTATACCGGCATGATCCGCTGTCTCGCGTGAGCCCGGCTGCACGAGGGATGTCCGGGAACCACCTCCGAGCGGCTATTCTTAGCGAAGGAGAAACACGATGAAGAAGTATTCGATGATTCTGTTTGCGCTGATGGCGGTAGCTTTCATCGCTCCGGCTGCGTTCGCGCAGGCGGGTGCGGGCGGCGCCGGGGAACCCACTAACTGGGTGGCCATCACTTCGGGCTTTGCCATGGCGATTGCCTCGGCATTTTGCGGCATGGCTCAGGCCCGCGCGACGTCTTCGGCCTGCGAAGGCCTGGCTCGCAACCCGGGCGCAGCAGCTCCCATTCGATTCGCACTGCTGCTTGCGCTGGTGCTGATCGAGTCGATGGCGCTCTACACGTTTGCCATCATATTCGCCAAGGTAAAGTAAGCGAATCCGTCTTTGGTATTCAGCGGCACGCTCTCGAATGATTGAGGGCGTGCCGTTTGTTTTTGGTAGCACAGACTTCAAGTCTGTGCTACTAAAACCTACCGAATATTGAGCGCGGCTTTGGCGGCGAAATCGATGATTCGGGCGGGAAACAATCCGGCGAAGACCGTGCCTGCGGCGGCGATCCACAATACAGCGGAGAGCGTCCACGGCACGGGCTCGGCGACAATTTCTGTGGACGATTCGCGCATATACATGACGACGATGACGCGCAGGTAATAGTAAGCGCCGATGACGCTGTTCAGGGCCAACAGGATGGCCAGCCAGATCAAGTTGGATTCCAGCGCCGCGTTGAAGACATAGAATTTCCCGAGAAACCCTGCCGTGATTGGCAATCCCAGAAGTGAAAGCAGAAACAGCGACAAGCACGCGGCCATCGCGGGCTGCCGCCGCCCGAGGCCTGTAAAATCCTCGATATCGACGTGGCGCTCGCCCGGCCCGCCGAGTTGCGCGACGATCAGGAAAGCGCCCATCTTCACGAGAGCGTAACCGACGAGGTAGAACAGCGCGGCGGCGATGCCTGCTTCCGGGTGGTCCGTCGCGGCAGCGGCCGTGAGCGCGACGAGGATGTATCCAGCGTGCGCAATCGAGCTGTAGGCCAGCATGCGCTTCACGCTCGTCTGCACGATGGCCGACAAATTTCCGGCGAACATGCTGAGCGCGGCCGCCACCCACAGCGCCCAGAACCATAGCGGCGCCGCGGCGTCCACGCTGGCCATGATGCGCAATGCCAGGGCGAACGCTGCGGCCTTCGGGCCCGTCGAAAGCAGCGCGGTTACCGGCGTGGGAGCGCCTTCGTACACGTCCGGCGTCCAAAGCTGAAAAGGAGCCGCGGCGACCTTAAACGCCAGGCCGATAAAAATAAATCCGAGGCCGATCTTCAAGAGGGTGTGCGCGGAATCGTTGGCGAGCGGCATCATCAGGTCGAGATGCGTCGATCCCGTGGCGCCGAAGGACAATGCGATCCCGTACAGGAAAAAAGCCGTGGCGAACGATCCCAGGAGAAAATACTTCATCGCCGCTTCGTTGGAGCGCGGGGCGTCGCGACGGTAGCTCGCCAAAATGTAGGATGAGATGGAACTCATTTCCAGGCCGATGAAGGCCGTCAATAACTCGTGCGCTCCGGCCATCACGCCCATGCCGGCCGTCGCGAATAGAATCAGCGCGCAAAACTCGGCGGCGTCCAGATCGTCCCGTTTGAGGTAGCCGATCGAACCTAGAATCACCAGGAACGCCGCGCCGCAGACGATCCAGTGGACAAACAGGCTGAAGGCGTCGGCCCGGAAAAGGCCCGAATAGGCGAGACCCCCATATCTCGCGGGATAATACGTCGCAACCAGGGCGAGCGCCGCGCCCACAAGCGAAATGCCCGCCAGCACGCCGTGGCGCGCCTTCGAGACGACGGGCGCGAGAAGCATGACCAGCATCCCGAAGCCGCAGAGAACGATCTCGGGCGCAATCCTGTACAAGTCTTGGATGGGTGGGAACATTTATTTCAATTTCACCGGGTCTGCCACGCCGGCGTACGCCGCGGCGTTCAGGCCGGGCGGCGTCACGGGCGCATGATCCAAATCCGTGCTGCTCGTGCCATTCGTGCGCGAGCCGCCTGCGTTGTAGGCCTGCGGGCGCTGCATGAGTTGCAAAACGTTTTGCGTGTAGGCTTCGGTGCGCCGCGTGAAGAATGGCGAGCCGATGCCCATCCACAGGATGAGCGCGGCCATCACGAACAGGATTCCGCGCTCGCGCATGTCCAAATCCGGGAGCTTGCCGTTCTTGTCCTGCGTCAGGCTGCCAAAGAACACGCGCTGGTACGACCAAAGAAGATAGACCGCCGAGAAAATGACGCCGAGCGCGGCCCAGGACGCCCAATCCGCGTGCTTCTGAAACGTTCCCGCCAGGATCAGGAACTCACCGACGAAGCCATTGAGCATCGGCAGTCCCGCTGAGGCAAAGCACGAAAACAGATAGAGCGCCGCCAGAACCGGCATGGGCGTGGCAAGGCCGCCGAATTCCGAAATCAAGTGCGTGTGCCGCCGGTCATACAGCATCCCGACGCACAGGAACAGCGCGCCGGTCGAAATCCCGTGATTCAGCATTTGGTAGACGGCGCCCTGAATGGAAATCGGGTGAAAGGCGAAAATTCCGAGAACGACAAATCCCAGATGGCTGACCGAGGAGTACGCCACCAGGCGCTTCAAATCCACCTGCACCATGGCCACCAACGCCCCGTAAATGATGCCGATGATCGCCAGTACCGCGATGTAGGGCGCAAACTGGCGCGCGGCGTCCGGAAACAGCGGCAGGCAGAAACGCAGCATGCCGTAGATGCCCATTTTGAGCAGGACGCCCGCGAGCATCACCGAGCCTGCCGTAGGCGCCTCGGTGTGCGCGTCCGGCAGCCACGTATGCAGAGGGAAGAGCGGCACCTTGATCGCGAACGCGAGGAAAAACGCGCCGAAGAGCAAATATTCCGTTCGAACGGGCAGCGTGATCGTGCCGTTTGAAAGCAGGGCCTGGATCTGCGAGACGTCGAATGTCGGATAGCCCGCCACGGCAGTGACGCGGTAGAGCCACAGAATCGCCACGAGCATCAGGATCGAGCCGAACATGGTGTACAGAACGAACTTCAGCGCGGCGTAGATGCGGCGGCCGTGTCCCCAGATGCCGATCAGGAAATACATCGGAATCAGCATCACTTCCCAGAACAAGAAGAACAGGAACAAGTCGAGCGAAACGAAGACGCCGATCACTCCGGTTTCCAGCACCAGCAGACAAATGAAGAAGCCTTTCACGCGCTGGTCAATCGATTTCCAGGACGCGAGGATCGAAATCGGCGTGAGCAGGGTGGTCAGCAGGATGAGAAACAGGCTGAGCCCGTCGATGCCCAGGTGGTAGTGAATCGGGGGCTGCGGAATCCAGTTGTGGAACTCTTCCAACTGGTATCCGGCCGCGTGCAGGTCAAAGCCGCGCAGGAGCAGGAGCGAGGCCACGAACTCGACGACGGCTACCGTCATAGCCAGGCGGCGAATCCAGACATGATCGTCATCGCGCAGGAGAAGAAGCGCCAGCGTGCCCACGACGGGCCAAAATGTCAGGAACGAAAGCAAGTAAGCTGGCATCACGTCAGTCCACCATCCAGAGCAGCAGCGAAGTGAAAACCAGGACGCCCAGAACGATCCAGGTGGCGTAGCTGCGAATGTTTCCGGTGGTCGCGCGGCGTACACGGTCTCCCGTTTCGCGGGAAACGAAGGCGACGCCGTTCACCGTGCCGTCGATGGCGCGCTCGTCGACCGCGTGCCACAAAACTTTGTCGGAAATCCAGACCAGCGGGTGCACGATGGCGGCCTGGTACAATTCGTCGATAAAATATTTTCCGGAGAAAAGTTTGTACAACGGAGAAAGCGAGTCCGCCAGTTTCTTCGGCGCTTCCGGGCTCTTGATGTAGAACCACCACGCCAGGAAGAAACCGAGAAGCCCGGCGATCACGGGCGCGCCAAACAGGGCCTGCAGAATTTCTGCGCCGCCTCCGGAAGCTTCGGCCGCCGCGGCAGCCGGTTCCGCGCCGGTTGCCAGCACGGGAGCGAGGAATTGCTGGAAGTGGTTCACCCCGCCATTGAGTTGCGGCGCGGCCATCCATCCGCCGCAGACGGAGAGCACGGCCAGAACGATCAGAGGAATCGTCATGTTTTTCGGAGACTCATGAACATGCACGTGGTGCTCGTCGTACCGCTCGGCGCCGAAGAAAGTCAGGAACAAAAGGCGGAACATGTAGAACGCAGTGAGACCCGCGGTCAGGACACCGAGGCCCCAGAGCACAGGGCTCACGCGCTGCGCTTCATTCAGGATTTCATCCTTGCTGAAGAATCCGGAAAAGCCGGGCGCGCCCGCAATCGCCAGCGTGGCCATGAACATCGTCCAGAACGTCACCGGGATTTTTTTGCGCAGGCCGCCCATTTTGCGCATGTCTTGCTCGCCGCCCATGGCGTGGATCACGCTGCCCGCGGCGAGGAAGAGCAGTCCCTTGAAGAAGGCATGCGTCATCAAGTGAAAAATTCCCGCGCCAAACGCCCCGACGCCGCACGCGAGGAACATATAGCCGAGCTGCGAGACCGTGGAGTAGGCGAGGACTTTCTTGATGTCGGTTTGCACCAGGCCAATCGTGGCCGCGAACAGCGCCGTCGCGCATCCGATCACGCCGACCACCTGCATGGCCACCGGCGCGTTCAGGAATATCGCGTGCGAGCGCACCACCATGTACACGCCTGCGGTCACCATGGTCGCCGCGTGGATCAGCGCGCTGACCGGTGTGGGACCTTCCATCGCGTCCGGCAGCCAGACATAGAGCGGAAGCTGCGCGGATTTTCCAACCGCGCCGACAAACAGCAGAAGCGCAATCGTCGTGAGCGTGCCAATCTGACCGGCGGGATCGGCGGTCATGCCGGCGGCGCGCGGCAGGACGATGGAGAAATCGAGCGAGCCGAAAGTGCGGAAAATCAGGAAAAGCCCCAGAAGGAATCCGAAATCGCCGATGCGGTTTACCCAGAACGCTTTGTTTCCGGCGTTCGTGGCGGATTGCTTCAGGAAGAAGAACCCGATCAGCAGGTAGCTGCACAGTCCGACGCCTTCCCAGCCGACGAACATCAGCAGGTAGTTGGCCGCCAGGATCAGCACCAGCATGAAAAACATGAACAGGTTGAGGTAAGAAAAAAACCGGCGGAAGCCCGGATCGTCGTGCATGTATCCGGTGGAATAGATGTGAATCAGCCAGCCGACGCCGGTGACGACCAGCAGCATGATCACGGTGAGCTGGTCCACCTGTAGCGCGAAGTCCGCCTGAAATCCTCCAGCGGAAATCCACGTAAAATAGGTTCTGATCCAAGGAATTTGGTTCGGGGAAAGCGTAAAGAATTCGCGCACCGCTTCGAGCGCCAAGAGAAACGACAGCGTGGTCGAGGAAAGCGCGACGGCTGAGATAACGTTCTTCGGCCATCGTACGCCAAAAATTCCATTGGCGGCGGCGCCCAGGAGCGGCAAGAGCGGAATGATCCAGAGATAAGTGAGAACCGGCATCAGTCTTTCAGCGAATCCACGTTTTCCACGTCGAGCGTTCCCCGGTTGCGGTGAATGAGGATGATGATCGCCAGGCCCACGGAGGCTTCGGCCGCGGCCACGACGATCACGAAAAAGACGAACACCTGTCCCTGCAGCTGGCCGAGCAAACGGCTGAAGGAAACGAACGCAAGATTGACGGCGTTGAGCATCAGCTCACTGGACATGAAAATGGTGAGGATATTGCGTTTGAAAATAAACGCAATCACTCCCAATCCGAACAGGACGGCGCTGAGCACCAGAAAGTACGAAGTTGGAACCACAACTCCCCCAGAGTGCTTCTTTAACTTGTGTAGCGCCCGCCTTCAGGCGGGCATTGTGGACCAAAACCCATGCCCGCCTGAAGGCGGGCGCTACAAAGCCCCGGCCGAATCAACCCGGCCTTAGTTGGACTCTTCGCGGCGCGCCAGGACCAGGGCGCCCAGCAAAGCGATCAAAATCAAAAACGACGTCAGCTCAAACGGGAACACGTATTCGCGGAAGAGCAGGGTCGACAGGTCGCGCGTCGATACCGTTTCCGCCGGCGCCGAGCCGAGGTGCGACGTGGCCCGCCCAATCCAATAGGCCACTTCCACGAGGAACACAACCCCGAGCGGCGCGCCCACAAAGCGCGCCATGCGGCTCACATTCGAGCGTTCTTCTTCTCCGGCATTGAGCAGCATGATGACAAAAACAAAGAGAACCATGATCGCGCCGGCATACACAATGATCTGTACGGCGGCCACAAATTCCGCGCCTTGCAAAAGATAAAGCCCCGCGAGAGCGACCATCACGACGATTAGCGACAGGGCGCTGTGAATCGGGTGGCGCTGCACGATCAGGCTGACCGCTCCCGCCACGGCCACGGCCGCGAGGACCAGGAAGATCGCGATCTGCGGCGTGATCATCGCGTCCCTCGGAACGTTACCTTTGACCCGAATCTCATTGTTGTGTCATCACAATCGCCAGACTCGTGATCACCACGTTCAGGATCGAAAGCGGAAGAAGCAGCTTCCACCCGAAATTCATCAGCTGATCGTAGCGGAAACGAGGAAGCGTCCCGCGCACCCAAACGTAAATGAACAGGAATACCGCGATTTTCAGAAGAAACCAGAACGGTCCCTGAATAAACTCGATAACGCCAGGCTGGCCGCAAAAAACTCCGAGTCCGCACAGGGCGACTCCCAGAACTGGCAATACGATCCGCCCAAATACCGTGAGGTAGCGGACCCCGTGCACGATCAAGGCGAGGCCCGCCAGGGCGAACACCGCCGAGGGAATGAAGTGCGTCCAGGCGAACAGGCGAGTCTGCGGAAACGGTGAGAGCCATCCGCCAAAAAACAAAATCGTCGCGAGGCAGGAAACAGTAATCATGCTGGCGTATTCCGCCATGAAAAACATCGCGAACTTGAAGCTGGCATACTCGGTGTGAAAGCCGGCGACAAGTTCGGATTCCGCTTCGGCGAGGTCGAAGGGCGCGCGATTGGTTTCCGCCACCGCGGCGATGAAAAATAGGAAGAAGCCCAGCACTTGCGGCATGGGAGAACCGATCAGGTTCCATCGCGGCAAGAAACCCCAGTGAAAACCTTGCTGTGAGGTCACAATTTCGCTCAGATTAAAAGTGCCAGCCATCAGGATCACGCCCACGACGGACATCGTCAGCGCCAGTTCGTAGCTGATCATTTGCGCCGAGCTGCGCAGGCCGCCGAGCAGTGGATACTTGCTGTTGGACGACCAGCCGGCCAGCGCCACGCCGTACACTCCCATCGACGTGATCGCGAATAAAATCAAGAGGCCGATATTCAAATTCGTGATTCCCGTCGGCGTCGGCTGGCCGAACATCGTCAATCCCTTCGGCCCGAACGGAATCACGGCGATTGAGGTGATGGCGAGCGACAGCGCCAGAAACGGCGCAAGAAAATAGGCGAACTTGTCCGCGGCCGCCGGCGTCACGTCCTCCTTGAACAGAAATTTAACGCCATCGGCGAGCGGTTGCAGCAAGCCGTGCGGGCCGACGCGATACGGTCCCCAGCGCGCCTGTATATGTGCCACGACTTTTCGCTCAAACCAGGTGAGATAGGCGAGCGCCGTCAGAAGCACGAAAAGCAGGATGATTACCTTCGGCAACACGACGATGAGAAGCGGATGCTGCGCGGCTAATTCGTTCACGGGCGCGCCTCCACTTCCACTGCTTCTTCGGCTGCTTCCGGCAGGGAATGAACCATGGTGCAGTAGCGGCTCAAACTGCCGCTGGTGAATAGTGTGTCGCCCGAGGAGAAGATAGACCCGGCCGGGACATCAAATTTTGCGTTGCCGTTGGCGGAGGAAACAGGAGAAGTTCGCTCCGCCTCTCCGAGCAGCAGCGTCGCCATGGCGAGGTTGTAGCCCGGGACCCATTGGCGAATCTCGTCGAAGGCGGCTTCCGGCGTGCGCAGGCGGATCGCTTGTCCGAGGCCGTGCTGCGCCAGTTGGAAGGAAAGAATTCGCAGGATATCGAAATCCGTGCGCGTGCCCATGACGTCGCCGCCCTTGCGCACGAGTTGCACTTCGCCGGCGGAGTTGGTCATGGTCCCATTTTTCTCGTACGCGGCGGCTGCGGGCAGAACGATGTCGGCGAGTTGCGCGGTCTCGGTGAGGAACAGGTCCTGCACGATCAGCAAATCGAGCTTGCCCAGGCGGCCTGTTGCGGAGACGCCGAAAGTTTTTACCGGGTTCGCGCCGACGACATAGAGCGCATGCAACTCTCCCTTGGCTGCGGCCGCGAGCATCCCGCGCGCGTTCATTCCGGGCTTTTCCGGCAGTTTCGCGCCCCACAGCGCTGCAAATTTCTCCCGCGCATTCGCGTCCGTAACAGGGACGTAGCCGGGGAGCATGTCAGGGAGTTGGCCCATGTCCGCCGCGCCGCGCGAATTCGCATAGTCGCCAAGAGCCATATAGCGCGTGTGGCCGGGCAGGGAATAGCCGAATTTTGCGATGTCCTGGACTGCGGTACCGGTCAGTTCCGCGCCGAAGACGATGACCACGTTGCTCTCTTTTTCGAGCGAAGCCTTGAGCGAGGAAAGCCGCTCGATCGTGCCGGCGTCGAGCTGCGCTTCGCCGCCCGCGAGCCAGCGGACGGCGGTGGCCTCGCGGCCCTCGGGCACCTCGGCAAATCCCCGTGCCTTGCGCAGCAACTTGATGGATTTTGAATTGATAATGTACAGGCGCGCGCCGTGATGGCGGATGGCGGACCGAATCTGCCAAGCGACCAGCGGGCTTTGCTCGGTCGGATCGTGTCCGACAAGCAATACGGCATCCGCCTCGTACAGCTGCGCCATGGTGGCACAGGCGTCGCCAGCTTGAGTGCCGAGCGCCGAGATCAGGCTCGCGTAATCGGCGGTGCGGTGATGATCGATGTTGTTCGTCCCGATGGAGGCGCGCGCGATGCGCCCCAGCAGGTAATTCTCTTCGTTCGTCGTGCGGTTCGAGCCGATGAAACCGATCGAATCCGCGCCGGACGATTTGTGCACTTCGGCGAGACGCCGGGAAACTTCGGCGAGGGCATCTTCCCAGCTTGAGGGCACAAGCTGGCCGTCGCGACGCACAAGGGGAAGCTTCAGGCGCTCCGGGTGCCTCGTGAAATCAAATCCGAAGCGGCCCTTCACGCAAAGAAAATCCTTGTTGAATCCGGAGAGATCGCGATTGTTGGCGCGCAGGATTTCATTGTTGCGCACGCTGAGCGTGGTCTTACAGCCGTTCGAGCAATGCGTGCAGACCGTGGAGACGTAGGTCATTTCCCACGGGCGGGTCTTGTAGCGGTACGTGCCGCTGGTGAGCGCGCCGACCGGGCAGATATCGATGCACATGCCGCACTCTTCGCAGTCCAGATGATCCTCGCCATTCGGAATGATCACCGATTGCGAGCCGCGCGCGCCCACGCCGAGCGCTTTGACGTCCATGCCCTCATCGCAAACGCGCACGCAGCGGAAACACAAGATGCACCGCGGCGCGTCGTAGTAAACCGCTTCCGACCACTTCTGCTCCGGCACGTGGCGCTTTTCTTCGTTGAAGCGGCTCTTGTCCGCGCCATACGTAAAAACCATGTCCTGCAATTCGCATTCGCCGCCCTTGTCGCACACGGGACAATCGAGCGGATGATTTGCCAACAGGAATTCCAGCATGCCCTTGCGCGCTTCACGCACTTGCGGCGTGCTGGTGCGCACCACCATGCCGGGCATTGCCACCAGAGTGCACGCGGTCTGAAGCTTGGGCGCTTTTTCCACTTCGACCAAGCACATGCGGCAAGCCGCCTGCAACGACAGGCCAGGAAAATAGCAGAACGACGGGACTTCGATGCCCATGCGGCGCGCGGCTTCGATCACGAGCGTCCCGGGCGGGACGGTGACGTCGCGGTCGTCAATCTTCAGCGTGATATCTTTTGAATCGGCCATTTTGTCCCGGGATCCTCAGCGGACCGCGGCCATGACGTCGGCCGGCCTGTACGGACATTTTCCGGAAAGATGTTCTTCAAACTCGTTCCGCCATTTCTTGACGATGCTGATGGTGGGCATCGCCGCGGCATCTCCGAGCGGGCAGAACGTGCGGCCCAGCATGTTTTTCGCCAGATCGCCCACAAGAGTAATGTCTTCCGGACGGCCGAGGCCGGAATGGAAGCGGTCCAGCATCTTGCGCAGCCAGCCTGTGCCTTCGCGGCAGGGAATGCACCAGCCGCAAGATTCGTGCGCGTAGAAATGCATGATGCGCCGCGCGAGGTCCACCATGCACGTATCTTCGTCGATCACGACGAGGCCGCCCGAGCCGAGCATCGACCCGGCCTTGGCGACGGAATCGTAATCCATATTGACGTCAATTTCCTCGGCCGTCAGCAGCGGGCAGGAACTTCCGCCGGGTATGACGGCCTTGAGCTTTCTCCCGTTTCGCATTCCGCCGGCAACGTCTTCGATGATCTTGCGCAGAGGAAAACCCATCGGCAATTCATAGATGCCGGGTTTGTTGACGTGCCCAGAAACGCAGAACAGGCGCGTGCCTCCGTTTTTCGGCGATCCGATGCCCGCGTACCATTCGCCTCCGCGCCTAAGAATTTCCGGGGCGGAGCAGAGCGTCTCGACGTTGTTGATGACGGTCGGCGATCCGTACAGCCCGACGACGGCGGGGAACGGAGGCCGGATGCGCGGATAGCCGCGCTTGCCTTCGAGCGATTCCATCAGCGCCGATTCCTCACCGCACTCATACGCGCCCGCTCCCGTATGCGTGACGATGTCAAAATCGAATCCGCTGCCGAGAATATTTTTCCCGAGATAGCCGGCCCTGTAGGCTTCCTCGACGGCTCCGTCCAGGATGTCCAGAACGTAGCGATACTCGCCGCGAACGTAGATGTATCCCTGGTGCGAGCCAACCGCACGGCCGGCAATTACGACTCCTTCAATTAACTGGTGCGGCATCATTTCCATCAGCGGGCGGTCCTTGCAGGTGCCCGGCTCGCTCTCGTCCGCGTTGCACAGAACGTATTTAGGCTTGCCCGATTCCTTGGGCACGAAGCTCCATTTCATGCCGGTCGGAAATCCCGCGCCGCCGCGCCCGCGCAGATTCGACTTTCTGACTTCGTCAATGACCTGCTCGGGCGTCAATTCCTTGAGCGCCCGCTCCATACCCTTATAGCCGTCGTGTGCGACGTAAACTTCGAGCTTGTGCGAGTCCCTGA
>DATNIO010000053.1:0-4651 GCA_035604385.1 Verrucomicrobiia bacterium
TGTCCCCGCTTCAGTTCCCCGGCTTGCCGAAGTGGGTGTCGACCGGACTGTGCTGCTTTTTGCCCTTCTGATTTCCATCTTCACCGGAATCATATTTGGGCTCGCTCCGGCGTTCCAGGCAATGAAAGCCGATATGACTGCCGCAATTCGGGAAGGCGCTCAAGGCTCCGGTTCCAGCGCTAAGACCCTCCGGTTGAGGAGTGCGCTGATTGTGTCTGAATTGGCGCTTGCTGTTGTATTGATGGTTGGAGCCGGCTTGCTCCTGCGGACTTTCTGGGGATTGCTTCAGGAGAATCCGGGTTTTAATCCTTCGAGAGTAGTTACTGCAAGCTTCTGGCTAGCAAACCCGAACGATCCCAAGACGGACGTGTATGCGGATACCGCAAAAAGGACATCTTTTATCAGGGACGTCATCCGGCGTGTGGCCACGATTCCCGGAATCGATCGGGCCGCCATGACCTCGGATTTGCCAGGCGCGCGACCAACAACAACCTCCGCACTGGTGATTGAGGACCGCGCGGCCGATTCATCGCAAGGGTTAACAGCGGAAGTAATTCGAGTGACTCCCGATTATTTCATGGTGATGCAATGCCCATTGATTCGTGGACGTTTTTTCCTTGAAAGCGACGAAACGGGCAAGCAAGAAGTAGCCCTCATTGATGAGACTACGGCGCGACGCTATTGGTCGGGCATTGATCCGGTCGGCAGGCGCTTGCGGTTGGGGAGAAATCCCAGCCTTCCTTGGATAACCGTGGTCGGAATCGTCACGGATATGAAGCAAGACGGACTCGACACAGATGGAGTCCCTCACATTTTCAGACCAATCTATGAACAATCGGGGCGCGCCATGAGCGTGGTCGTGCGGACGTCTCTGCCCGTGTCACTTCTCGAATTACAGATTCGGAGTGGGATACAGACAGTGGATCCTACCTTGCCGGTATTCAATATCCGCTCCATGAACGACGTGATGGATGTTTCTCTTGCTCCACGCCGATTCTCGGCGGAATTGGTGGGCTTATTCGCCGCAGTCGCGATTCTTCTATCTTCCATCGGCATCTATGGATTGCTGGCGTACATGGTAGGGCAAAGGTCTCGTGAGATTGGAATCCGAGTTGCTCTGGGAGCCCAGCGGCCTGACATTCTCAAACTGATTCTCGGCAAAGGGCTGTTGCTCGCCGGTACTGGAATTGCGATTGGATTGATCCTTTCTGCAATCTCAGCACGGATGATTGCAGGTCTTCTGTATGGCGTTCATCCGATTGACGTGATCGTCTTCGTCACAGTCCCGCTGATTTTGTTGGTTGTCGCATTTCTGGCGACTTACATTCCCGCTCGTCGCGCGACGATGGTGGATCCAATCATTGCCTTACATGAAAGCTAGAAGTGCGAGGCTAGAAACGCAATCGACTGCCAAGGAGAAGAAAGTGTCCGTTTACGAAAGGCTAAAGGCTCTCAACATCGCACTTCCAAAACTCACTCCGCCGGTAGCAGCTTTTGTACCCTTCCTGCGAAGCGGCAATTTGATTTTCTTGGCTGGTCACATTGCCAAACTCGATGGAAAACCGTGGGCCGGTAAGTTGGGTGCGAATCTAACGACCGAGCAAGGGAAAAACGCCGCACGCGCCGTGGCCATCGATCTGATGGGTACACTTCAAGCGGCGGCCGGTGACCTAAACCAGATCAAACGTATCTTGAAGCTGATGGTGCTCGTGAATAGCACTCCCGCGTACACCGAGCAGCATCGGGTGGCCAATGGCGCATCGGAATTCTTCGCGGAGATTTTTGGCGATATAGGAATGCATGTTCGCTGCGCCTTTGGGGTCGCTCAGATTCCGTTTGGAGCTTGTGTCGAGATCGATCTGATCGCGGAGGTTGCTGACTAATGGCCCAAGTGAAGTCTTACCGCTACGCAGTCGTTGACGTCTTCACGACGGAGCCTTTGGCGGGGAACCCACTAGCGGTATTTCCAGACGCGTCAGAATTCGACGAAACGACGATGCAGAAGATCGCCAGGGAGCTCAACTTGACCGAAACCGCCTTCGTGCTTCCAGCAACACGCAAGGATTGCGTGGCACGCGTGCGTATTTTTACGCCGGCAAAAGAGTTGCCATTTGCCGGCCATCCCACAGTTGGCACTGCGTTTGTGCTGTTGCAGGAAGGAATCATCTCGCAAAATAGCAGTGAGTTCAGTCTGGAAGAGGGGGTAGGCCCTATCCTCCTTCGGAATGAAGGAGGGCCTCGCCCTCTGATTTGGTTGCGTATGCCTCCGATTCGCGAAGGAAAATGTTATGGCTCCTCTCTCTGCGCGAGAGCTCTGGGGCTGGAACCGCAGGACCTGTTGCCAATGAAGCCTCAACTGTTCAGCGCCGGCAATCCAACAGTAGTAGTTGCCGTGAAAGATAGGGCAGCCATTGATCGTGCATGGCTTGATTTGGCGGGTCTAAAAACTCTGAAGTATCCGGAGGACGAGCCCTTCTGCGTCTACTTGTTTACCCCAACTCCTGATGGGGCCTATTCCCGGATGTTTGCGCCGGAATACGGAATTCCCGAGGATCCGGCGACCGGAAGCTCTATGGGACCTTTGGCGGTTTTCATGATGCGTCACAAACTTATCTCCAAAGCCGGAGGCGCGCGCTTCGTGAGCGAACAGGGTACAAAAATGGGCCGTCGCAGCCTGCTTCATGTGGAGGTTCGTGGGAACGAAGCCGCAGATGGAATCTTTGTCGGCGGTCCTGTCACGCCGCTTGTGGAAGCTGTCATCACGTTGGGCTCCCATACCGAGTGAAGCGGGAACTGAGAGGAGATCTCATGCGGCGGATTGTCTCTACCAAAAAAGGTCCCAATGCCATCGGTCCTTACTCGCAAGCTGTTCGAGGGGGGCAATTCATATTCGTTAGCGGACAAATCTCTCTCGACCCCGCCACGCAGAAGATCATTGGCGGCGACATCTGTCAACAGACTAAGCGTGTCCTGCAAAATATTTCGGGGATCCTGGAGGCGGGGGGCTCCAGTATGAACAAAGTCGTGCGTTGCGTTGTGTACCTGAAAAACATGAGTGATTTTGAAGCGATGAATGAGGTGTACGGGAAGATCTTCGCCGCTCCTCTCCCGGCGCGGACAACGGTCGAAGTGGCGGGTCTTCCGAGGGACGGGCTCGTGATGATCGAGGCTACAGCCCTCGTAAAACGGAACAGAATAGCAGCAAGGTGACGCCCCAGCGTGGGGATGCCAGACGGTAAGATCCACGTCTCACCCCATTTGTTTAATTCAGAGCGGGACATCAACCGCCTGATCGACGTGGTGGCCGCATGATGTTGACGCAGAATTTTGTTCACGAGAGAAGGATGACCCCTGAGGTGATCTCGAATCGCACCAACAAGACTCAAGGTGTCACTCAATTTAGGGGTGAAATTATATCGTGGTGCGGTTGACTTTTTCCGACCTACTACTAACCTTCAGAGGGTGAGCTATGACGACGCGTTTTTACAAAATCGTGCTGGGAACTGCGATTCTCGCGATGAGCAATCTGGCCACCGTCGCCCAGACGAATATCATCAAGCCAGCGTACGATTTTTCCCTATCGCGCGAAGAGAAAATCAAGTTGGCCGAGAGCGCGGGACCACCCGAGGTTTCCAGCAAGGCTACTGTCTATGTTCTTGACAGCACTGGCTACGTAAAAGTCCGAGACGGAACCAATGGCTTCTCCTGCTTTGTGGACCGGCAAGCGCCGGTCAATCTGGAACCCACTTGTTTTGATGCTGAAGGAAGCGCAACGACGCTCCTTACCCGACTCTTCGTGGAGGCGCAACGCGCGCAGGGGAAGAACGAGGAGCAAATCAAGGCTGAGCTCGATGAGGGTTATCGGACTGGGAAGTTCCAGGCTCCGCGCAAGCCCGGGATCGTTTACATGCTTTCAGACCTGGGCTACCTTTTGGTTCCCACGGCGAACAAATTGGTTCACATTCCGCCGCATCTGATGTTTTATGCGCCTTATGTCACCGACAAGGATATCGGTTCCCCGCCAAGTGCGCGGAACATGCCTCGCGTGATTAGGGCGGGCCAGCCGGACGCTTACATTATTGTGATGGCGCCACCCGAGGGAGTGCACTGAGTTTCTTCGGGGAAATCGGGGACAGACGGCCGATTGCTTCAGGCGTCGATCTGAGTTCATGGGACGGAGCTAGACTGAGCTGTTCGGTTTGACCGGAGGATCATGGAGATACGGACGATCGGCCCATTCCTTCATTATTTTGGCAACGTGCGGGAGCGCACTATGCGCGTGGCGCGTTGTATTCCGCCGGACAAGATCGATTGGACCTACGCACCGGCCAAGTTTACTTTGGGCGATCTGTTGCGGCATCTGGCGGTAACGGAACGATATATGTGGGCGGAAAACGTGCAAGGGCGTCCGGCCCGTTACACGACGCACGGAAAAGAGCTGGCGGACGGTTACGACAATGTGATGGCGTATGTAGAACGCTTGCACGCGGAATCGATGGAAATCTTCGGACGACTCACCGATGAAGATCTACAGAAGAGATGCAAAACACCCGATGATGCGCCCATCACTACGTGGAAGTGGCTGCGCTTGATGGTCGAACACGAGGTACATCATCGCGGGCAAGTTTACATTTACTTGTCATTGCTCGAC
>DATNIO010000054.1:0-3979 GCA_035604385.1 Verrucomicrobiia bacterium
GAAGCTCGTCGGCGGCGGAGTTATCAAAATAGTAAATAACACCGTCCCCGCCGCCCTGATGAAGCTCGGCTACTCGCCGGAAGAAACCTCCGAGATCGTTTCCTACGTGGACCGCAACGGCAAGATCGAGGGCGCGCCCGGATTCAAACCCGAGCACTTGCCGATCTTCGATTGTTCCCTCGCCGCAGTCGGCGGGCGCTCCATCGCCTGGCGCGGCCACTTGAAAATGATGGCGGCGGCCCAGCCCTTTCTCTCCGGCGCCATCAGCAAGACGATCAACATGCCCGAGGATTCCACGGTCGAAGACATCATGCAGGCGTACATCGAGTCGTGGAAGCTCGGCGTGAAGGCCGTCGCGATTTATCGCGACAACTCGAAAGGCTCGCAGCCGCTTTCCGCCGCGGGTGACAAAAAAGACACCGCGCAGCAGACGCAGCCCGCAGCAGCGGCCGCCAAGCCGGCCGAAGCCGCGTCAGCTGGCTTGGCCGAACAGCGCGAACTCTTCATTCGCGCCCATCGCCGCAAGCTGCCGAGCGAGCGCTCCTCGATCACTCACAAATTCTCCATCGGCGGCCACGAAGGCTACATCACCGTCGGCATGTACGAGACGGGAGAGCCCGGCGAAATTTTCATCAAGATGGCCAAGGAAGGCTCGACGCTCTCCGGCTTCATGGACGGCTTCGCGCTTTCCGTTTCCATCGGCTTGCAGTACGGCGTGCCCCTCAAGGCGCTGGTCGATAAATTCATCAACACGCGTTTCGAGCCCGCCGGCTACACCGGCCATCCGGCCATCCCGTACGCCAAGTCCGTCCTCGATTACATCGCGCGCTGGCTCGGCGGACGTTTCATTTCACCCGACTACCTGACTCACAACGGCGACACCGCGCTTCCCGTAGCCACTGTAACGGCCACGCCCGCCGTGCCTCCCGCCATGGTCGCCACTGCCGATGACGATCCGTCGCCGGCAGGCGCAGGCCCGCTTGCGATGAACGCTCGCAGTGAATCGCGCCCCATGTTCGACGGCGCGCCCACCTGCTCCGAGTGCGGCATGCTCATGACCCCCAACGGCGCCTGCTACAAATGCGAAAATTGCGGCGGCACCTCCGGCTGTAGTTAATTCAAATCAATCCAAGTAAATTCACCAAAGGGCACGGTTCGCCGTGCCCTTTCTTGCACGGCTCTAGTGGCGCAGGCTTCAGCCTGTGGGGGTTAGTCCTTGCAAGGACGAAAATCCACAGGCTGAAGCCTGCGCCACTTGGCCCGTGCCTTGCCCCCCGCTCCTCCCTGTGCTCAAATGTTTTTCGAATGCTTGCCGCCGTCACGCGCCGGAATCGCATTGCCGTCGTTCAAAAACCTGTTCCGCGGCTGAGGCCCGGCTGGGCCCTCGTCCGCATCCGCCTCGCGGGAATCTGCAACACCGACATCGAAATTCTGCGCGGCTACCACAATTTTGACGGCACGCTCGGCCACGAATTTGTAGGCGAAGTCGCAAGCGTCGCAAGCGCGAAGGATCGTGCCTGGATCGGGCGCCGCGTCGTCGGAGAAATCAATCTGGCGTGCGCCGGCCTCGGCTTCCGCAAGCCATGCAGCTATTGCCGCCGGGGAATTCCGACGCACTGCGCGCGTCGCCGCGTCCTCGGAATCCTCGGCCACGACGGCGCATTCGCCGAATACCTCGCCCTGCCCATCGTGAATCTGCATCGCGTGCCCGCAGGCATTCCCGATGAAGCAGCCGTCTTCACCGAGCCGCTCGCCGCCGCATGCGAAATTCTCGAGCAGGTAAATATTCGCGCGCACCGCGAGGCAGCCGTGATCGGCGACGGCAAGCTCGCGCAATTGATCGCCCGTGTGCTGCGCGCGGCACGCTTGCGCGTCGTAATGATCGGCAAGCACACGAGCAAATTGCGCCTCGCGCATCTTGCGGACATCCAAACGGAGAGGGTGTCCTCTCCCCGCGCGCACCGTTCGAACCAATTTTCACTGACCGTCGAGGCCACAGGCTCGCCCTTGGGCCTGGCGCTGGCGCAGCACATAACTGTTCCACGTGGAACAGTCGTCCTAAAATCCACATTTCACGGCGCGGCCAACGTTGAGACATGGCCGATTGTCGTGAAGGAGCTGACCGTCATTGGCTCCCGCTGCGGCCCGTTTCCGCGAGCGCTTGCGCTCCTGCGCTCAGGACGCGTGGACCCGCGACCCTTGATTTCACGCGTCTTTTCATTGAAGGACGCAGCGAAAGCACTCCCCTACGCGCAGCAGCCTGGCGTGATGAAAGTTCTATTGCGACCAGCACGTGCCGGGAGCCAGAAGAGTTATCGGGAGGTGTGAGGTTACAGCGTTAATCCGGATTTATGCTTGGCTAGTCTCATCGCGAATCCCTTTCCAATTCGGAGTGGAAGCAATAACCAGAACCTTCCCCAAAAAAATAACCACTCACCACAAAGAAGAACAATTTGCTGGAGTGAGCCACTGAATTTCTTATCTTCGTGCTCATAGTAGGAAATTTTTTCACCGTCCCAACTGACTGAGAATTTCGGTTTGTACCGGAAGATTGACAGGCGCGGTAGTTTTAGGCCAACCGGCCAACTGAGAGCCTCCAGCAGGAAATACTTCCCATTTTTCTCGAACGTCACCCAAGCATGCCCTGCTCTGTACTGGCCGGAGATGCCGGTGACGAATCTGGCGTCATAATTCATGTGGAGAAGCTGCCTCCATGCCCACAATGCGAAATCTTCACAATCTCCCTTCCTGCTCTCTTCAAACTGTTCAGGAGGTTGCCAGTAATCTTTTTCTCCGAACTGCTCTTCATCGGACACATACGTGCAGCCCGCCAAAAATCGCCTCAGTTCAATAAAATTCGAACATGGGTGCCGCAGTGGTTGACTCAGGAACCGGCCTACGGGAAATGTCGGTCGAAATCCGCTATGCCGCCGCGAATCGGGGCGAAAGACTTTTCTACCAGCAACGTCATATGACTCAGGCAATATTTCAGCTATCAAGGAAAGAGCACCTCTTAGTTACTTCCGCTGCGTATTTTCTGCTTGAACGGTGTGCATGATAGTTGAGGGACAGAATATATGCCAGTGCTTGGGAGTAGCATTGGCCAAATCCCGCTGATTTGGCAACTCGGAAACAGATCCCTCTGAGCTTCTGCGCGTTTCTTGACTTTCGAGCAAGCCGCTGTCTAGACTTAATCTTCCCGCGCAAACCATGACTCAGGCGGAACACAAGACGATCGTTGTAGGTGTCACCGGAGCTTCGGGGGCGGTGCTGGCGCAGGCGGCGCTGCGGATGCTCGAAGCCGATGCACGCGTGGGGCGAATTCACCTCGTCGTCACGGACACGGGCGCGCGCCTGCTGGCCCACGAATTGAGCATTGCCACGACCGACGCGAAGAAGATTCCGTCTCTGCTCGTCGGCGGGCGCGTAGCGAAAACGGAAGTGCTGCCGAACAAAAACGTGGGCGCATCGATTGCCTCGGGCAGCTATTCGGTGGATGCGATGCTGGTGATCCCGTGCTCGATGGGCACGCTGGCGACGATCGCCGCGGGGACGAGCGACGATTTGATCGCGCGGGCTGCGGATGTTTGCCTCAAGGAAGGCCGGCGGCTGGTGCTTTGCGTGCGCGACACGCCGTTCAGCCGGATTCATCTCGAAAACATGCTGCGCGCGCAACAGGCGGGCGCCGTAATCATGCCGGCAATCGTGTCGTTCTACCATCAGCCGAAAACGATCGACGATCTCGTCGCGCAATACGTCTATCGCGTCCTCGCGCAAATGGGTTTGCCGCAGGACGAGATGTACCGCTGGGAAGGGCAGTCGAAGAGCAAGGCCAGCGAAGCGTGAGGCGGAACAGATTTCAGTGTGGAGAAAAAGTTCCAGAAAACTGTCATTCTGAGCGAAGCGAAGAATCTCTCTGGGGTGTAAAGGCGAGAAAAGAGGGATCCTTCGCTTCGCTCAGGATGACAACCGAAGAATT
>DATNIO010000055.1:0-16385 GCA_035604385.1 Verrucomicrobiia bacterium
GTGCGGATCACGCTGGATGAAGCCATTCAAATGGCGCTCCAGCACAATCACAACATGATCGCCGCCCGAACGGCGATCGACCAGAGCCTGGCGATGGAAGTCACGGCCAACCTGCGCCCGAATCCAACTCTGTTCACCGACTGGGAATATTTGCCGCTCGGCTCCCCGGCCAAGCAAAATCCCGACGTGTATAGCGGTGTGGCCCTTCACGATTACCTTAATAATAATACCGAAGCTGATATCGGCCTCAGCTACTTGATCGAGCGGGGCCACAAGCGCCAGGCCCGTTACCAGGCGGCCAAAGATGTAACGGCCCAGACGCGTTCGCTGGTCGCGGACAACGAGCGCGGCTTGACGTATCAAGTGGCCACCCTGTTCACCAATGTCCAGCTGGCGGAATCGACGATCGACCTCGCGCAACAGGATTTGAAGAGCTTTCAACAGACCGTGGATATCGGCGAATTCCAATTCAAAGCCGGCGGGATTAGCGAGGATGACTACCTGAAGATCGAGCTACAGCTCCTGCAATTCGAGACGGATCTGGAGCAGGCGCAACTCGCTCGCCAGCAAGGGCTGTCCGACCTGCGGCAATTGCTCGGTTACGAATCCGTATCCGCCGATTACGACGTGGTGGATGCGTTCGATTACCTGCCGCTCAAAGCCAATCTCGAGGACTTGCAAATGAAGGCCCTCCAAAACCGTCCGGACCTCCGCGCAGCGGTGCAAGGCGTTACGGCAGCGAATAGCGGATATGCGCTGGCCAAAGCGGATGGCAAGCAGGACGTCACCGTCTCGGGAAATTACTCCCACGTCAACGCCATCAACGCTGCCACGTTTTATGCGAGCATGCCGCTCCCCATTTTTGACCGCAATCAGGGCGAAATCGCTCGGACGAAATCGGTCATCACGCAGATGCAAGAGCAGCAAGCGTTCACCAATGGCCAGGTAATGACCGACGTGAAAGACGCCTACGAAGGCCTGAAATCCACGGACAAAGTGGTTCTGCTGTACCGGGACAAGTACCGGGAAATCGCGAAGAAGGACCGGGACATCGCCGACTACGCCTACCACCGGGGCGCGCTCGCCTTGCTCGATTTCTTGGACGCGGAACGCAGCTATCGCGCCGCGGAACTTGGCTACCGCCAGACGCTCGCTTCGTACTTGCTTGCGCTCGAGCAGCTTCGCGAAGCAGTGGGCGTCAGGAACTTGCCGTGATTCGAAGAGCAACCATCCCAAGGAGAGAAATTAGTCCGGTCTTTCAAGTATTTGGTTTCGAACGTACGTCGGGCTGAGTCACGGGACGCCAGCTCTGAGGAGCCTGATTCATGACTAAACAAGAAGTTCGCGCCTGGATCGAGGAAACCGGCGTCATTGCCGCAGTTCGCGAACGCTCGACCGAGAACGCCCTGTTCGCCGCCCAGACGGTCGCTCAGAGTGGTATTCCCGTTGTGGAGATCGCATTAACCGTGCCTCAAGCCACGATGGTTATCTCGCATCTGGCCAAGGGCGTGCCCGGCATTGTCGTGGGAGCGGGCAGCGTGACGAACCCGGAGGCCGCGCGCCAGTGCCTTGACGCGGGAGCGCAGTTCTTAACCAGCGACGGATTCCATCCTGCAGTGATCGAGTTCGCGGCGAAACAGGGCGTGGTCGTGATTCCGGGGGCGCTGACGCCTACGGAGGTCATCAGTGCTTGGGAGACGAATTCGGATTTCGTCAAGGTCGTTCCGTGCGCCCAGCTTGGCGGCGCAGCCTACATAGGATCGCTGCATGTGATGTTCCCGCACATTCCGCTGATCGCCTCAGGGGGCGTGGATCAGCAGAGCGCATCCAAATTGATCCTGGCTGGAGCTATTGGGATCGGTGTAGGCCGGGAACTGATCCCCAGCGAGGCGGTCCGGCTTCACCAGTCAGCTCGGATCGGTGAGCTGGCGCGCCGATTCCTGGACTTTGTGAAAAGCGGCAAGGCTCATTTGGCCGCGTATACCAGGAGGTCCTCGGAAAGCGATTGAAAACATTGCTCTTAAAGGCGCAGTAGGGAGCCCGTTGCCGGCATAATCAACAAGAAGTATCGATCGTCAAGAACGAAATCCTCTGTCCAAAGATTTTTGAAAATCTCATAGACTACTTGGAAGAAGCCTAGCGCCACGGGAACCTCGGTGCGGAGAGGAGCCGCAAGTCCCGCCCGAAGTGGTATTCATCCATTGGGATTCTCGATGGGCTGGATATAAACAAAAAATAAATGGAGTGGCGCAAAAGGAGGTGTATCCTATTCCCATACTCGTCACAATCTGAAGCAGGCTTTGGAATACGGCGAGTGCGGAGAGAGGGATCAATGAATCGTAAATATGTCTGTGCACAGATTCAGAAAATTGGAATTGTTCCTTCCGTTCGCGTCCCTTCCGCAGAAGATGCTCGCTTCGCTGCGGAAACTATCTTGCAAGGTGGAATTCCGATCGCGGAAATCGCCATGACGGTGCCCGGAGCCGTTCGCGTCATTTCCGGCCTCGTAAAAAATGCGCCGGAAATGGTCGTCGGAGCGGGGAGTGTCATGGACGCGGAAACCGCGCGCCGATGCGTGGACGCAGGGGCGCAGTTCCTGACCACGGACGGCCTCATTCCGGAAATTGTGGAATACGCTGTGAGGGAAGACGTCGTCGTTTTTCCCGGAGCATTGACCCCGACAGAAGTGATAGCGGCATGGCGAGCCGGTTCGGACTTTGTGAAAGTGGTTCCCTGCGCGGCGGTTGGCGGCGAGAATTACATCAGAGCCCTGAAAACTCCGCTGGCGCAAGTCCCGTTAATTGCGGCCGGTGGCGTGAATCAGCAGACGGCGAGCGGTTACATTTCGGCCGGAGCAACCGCGCTTGGCATCGGCGAGGCTCTGATCCCCTGGGAAGCGGTCGCTCTTCGCCAATCGAATCGCATTCGTGAATTGGCTCGCCGGTTCCTGAATTCCGTGGAGAACGCCCGCGGGGAAAACGGAACAAAGGTTGAAGAAGTCGTTTTCAATCGAGCACCGGTTTTGGCTTTGGAAGAAGAGTAGAATACTTTTTTGAATGAGTTGATTGCCTGGGCGGGGGCTGAGACGAATCAATGGCTTGAAAAAGTAACGCGTTAACCAGTTACTCTGTGGGGATTCTCCAAATCACGCAGGTAGAGTCTTAACCCTCGTTTCCTCTCCTGGCAGCACATATCACTCCCTTTTCGGTTCATCTGCGCCGGCCGCGCGCGATTCTGGCTCTGCTCGGGAAGTTCGTTTCGCGGCAAACCGACGGAGTGTCTCGAATCCCACGCCCGAACCACGATTCGGTTGGCCTTTCCGGCGCCCCCAAAACCCCGGCCGTCTGTACCAACCTGCGCAAGGGCAGCATGTACTCCCTGGCGCGGGAGATGGTAGACTGGAGCGGCCGCAAGCTGAATCTTCCCACCGGTAGGAACGGGAAGCCACTGCGCATGCCGTACTTGAACTAAAAATGTTAGGGGCGTAGCTCAGTGGTAGAGCAGCGGCCTTTTAAGCCATCTTGAGCTTCGAGCACCACCGCGCACCAGCGTCCCCTCACAGCGAAAACCTCTAGTGTTCATGCAGTTTCTATGAGATATACACCGCGCAGCACCGGGCAGCGTGGCGAAAGAAAACGAAAAGCCAACCGACACCGCTACCGACACCAGAACTCACCCCCAGAACTCGCACCCGTGCCGAGACGGTCTCGGACGCTTCCAGAATTGCCCTTCCTCGCACACAGCGGCGTTTCTGGCGCACGAAAACGTGACCGGTGGTGGCCACTGTTACCGAGGGTGGGCATAAAACTGCGCACAGTCTTCATTCACCCGTCAGCGGATCGGCTCAATTAGCTTTGTCGGTCTCACGTTCAGGCCGTGCGCCAGCTTCACGATGTTGACCAAGCTGACGTTTCTCTCTCCTCGTTCGACCCCGCCCACATAGTTGCGGTGGAGATCGGCCAATTCAGCGAGTTTTTCCTGTGACAGACGACGCTCAAGTCTGAGTTGGCGGACTCTTCTCCCGAAAATGATGCGCGGGTCGGTAGGCACGCAGCCATGATCGGGAGCCTGACCACGATGAGTCTACACACGATGAGTGTGGTAGAATCCCGCCTAGTGACGCTTACCGCAACTAATGCTACGCAGATGCCCCGCAAGTTCCTACTCGGATTATTCTGTCTCTAAGGTGAGGTGCCACAATGCGAAGACGCATTTCGTTCCTATCGGCGCTCTGTATTCTTACCCTCTGTCCCTTCGCTCTAGCCAAGACGAAGCACGCGCCGCTTCCCGACCAAATGCTCCAGGCAAAGACTGTTTGCCTGGTGAATCAGACTCAGATTGCAAGTCTCGGTGACAAGGCGTTCGATGAATTGACGAAATGGGGTCGCTTCAAGATAGTTCAAAAGCCGGAGGATGCGGACCTGGTTCTCGCGCTGTCGGCCACGTCCACGGTTACTGGGTTTGATACCCGGACAAGTGGAAACACGAGCGGAACAGTGGACAATAGTGGGAACGTGAACCTTTCAGGCGACAGCACCAGTCGCTCCCGAGCAACGACGGTGAGTTACACATACCTCACTGCGATTGACCCAAAGAGCGGAGATCGCCTCTGGTCAGATGTCAAGCAATGGGGAAGTCTCTTTTATCCCGTCAGTGCAACACGGTCCCTAGTGAAAGAATTGCGCGAAAGAATCCAAGAGCAGGAATCTGATAGCAAAGGCAAGGACAAGTAGGCCGTCACCAAGTGCAAGGCTACGAAATTCACGAACGGGTCACCGGCGGCCTGCGGCGGGTGCTGCGGCAGTTTCTTGTGTGCGTGGTTGCCTGCCCGTTCCTTGTCGGCCTTACCCTTCACACTTCAGATTGGCAGACCTGCCTGGTGGCCGGCCTTTTTATTTGCGTACCTGTCTTCCTGGTTTTTAAGGTGGTGCAGTTTGCGATTGGGCCCGCTATTTCTTCCAAGCTGCGAAACCGCCTCCGGTAGCCGCCGGCGCGCCCTGCCGCGGCGGCCTGCCCCGGCCTTGGTTCGCGGCGTCCTTGGCCCATTTCTCGATGGCATCAATCGCGCCGTTCAACCGCCATCGCTTGAACGCTGTTGATTCTCGGGCCATCCTTTGGAGAGGTCTTAGGTCCCCACCTAGAAGGGCCTCCGGTATCGCCGAAAGAATGGAATCGGCCGGACCTTTCTGTTTTCTTCGGCAACAAGCATCATGGAATGCTTGACCTCAACGAGCGGGTCGCAAGGAATCTGTTCCCCTCTCGCCGAGTGACCAGCGATGCGTTCTATTTCAACCGCCGCGAAAGCAGCCCCAATACCGGGTGGCTTCGATGATCGACGGAGCCGGCCGAGCTCCCGTATCCTTGCGGTTTCCTCTTGCGCACGCTTCAAATCGGCAAAACTCGCTCGCCCATACTCTCGTTGCTGCTGCACTATGTTCCTCGTGTCGCCATCAAATTCGCGCGCGAGTTTCTGGATGTAAGTGTGACTCACGCCGAGCCACCGCGCGATCTGACGGCCACCGCATCGCGGTTCTTTCATTTTGTGCCACCGCCACGCGAGAGCTTTAATCAACCGGGTCTCTTGCGGGCTGCGCCAAGGCAGAGGCGCGCGCCAATTTGCTTTGGCTTTTGCGAGGTTTCGTCGTGATGTTTCAGGAGATGGCATGGGAGACAATTTAGCGGAGTTGCCAGGCACTCCTCATTTTGATCTAAATGACTTACGGGCGCAAAGGGAAACCAGTGGCAAATTATTTTTTGATTTTGCGGGCATCTTTGACAAACGTAGAATCTTCTGCGCCTTGGGATCGTTCAGTTGGCGAGCCAGGTAGTCCGCGATTTTAGGATGCAACTGGCCGCGCTTGGCGTCTGCCTCAAAGCCCCTGAACAATCTGTCCCGCAGCGAGCTAAGCATGCATCGGCCAGCCGCTTGCATGTAAGCCAACTCTCGCTCCATTTCGGATTCGCTCATCGACCGATTCTCGGCATCCGCCCGGCCGCGAATAGCCTTCGCTTGGCGCCAGTACTCCTTCTGTTGTTCATTCCCTTGCCACTCATCCAGCCGCTTGAGGTAGAAGCTCAAAAGTTGGTGCGAGGTGCTGATCTCGGCCGCCAGCGCCCGCAGTGAAATCCTTGCCGACTCGGGAGTCTGTTTCCAATCGACAAGCCTCGCGCGGATCTCTGCGGCGCGAGATTCGCTGATACGTTTACGTCCTCGTTTCCGCGTCGCCTCGCGGGGCGTCAGCAAACGGTCTCCGATCGCCGGAGCTTTCGCACCTCTTCTCCTCGGAGTTTTCATTGCACCCTTCCTTCTGCCTTCCACTGCTCCAGCCACTTTTGATAGTCTTCCCCGATCTTCGGCGGGTGAATCTTCTTTCCGTCCCCCACGTCGTAGCACCCGGCGCAGTGTGCCGATCCGCACGGTGCAACCTCTCCGTCTTTTGACTCTCTCGCCTGTGACACAGGCGCGTGTACAGGCGCGGGACCGGTGCGAGTCTCGGTGACACGGCCCGTATTCAGCGCCGCCAGCGCCCGTACCGCCCTTTCCACAATTGCCCTGTCCATCCCTGCCTCCTTTCTCCCAGAGAGCCTTTTATCTGTCACAGCGTCACAAGCCAATGTTTATGCCAGTTCCAAAAGCTTTGTATCAGTCACAGTTACGCACGTGTGACGGGACGCAGAATATTGCAATCTTCAACTCCTATGCAGGCTGTGACGGTTGTGACGGCTGTGAGGCCAGGTAGCGGGCAAAGGCACCTTCGGCGTCTGACCAGGAGTAACCCTTGCGAGTCTCCGCACCGATCCGCACAGTAGCCGCCGTCATCTTGAACGGCCTGAGCAGTCTGGAGAGCTTGCGCGCGTCGAACCGCTCATCCGATCCCCACGGGCCGTCTTCTACCTTTTTCAGCCGTCCTAGCAACTCCGACGTGAATATTTTCGACTCGTTCGCCGGCCACACGGCCCTAGTGTCCGTCAAGAGCCGCAGAGCAAGGGAATCATCTTCGGCGTTTGCGTTTTTCGAGTGAGTCAACCGTTCCGCGCAGTCTCGCAGCTCCGGCAACCGATGCGGCACGGCAACTGAGAGAATTGCAAAGAGAGGTGCCCACGCTTCCGCATCCCGGTCAGAGATGAAATCGAGTGCAGCGGCTTCATAGGCTGCGCCGATCTCGTCGCGCCGCTGGGCTACAAACGCGCCAGTCCGTTCTAACAACGCCTTGCCTACCGGTTCGACCGCGCGGTAGAGGAACCGCGCCACGGCTTCCGACTCCTTGCGCCGCTGCATCGCAATAACGATGGCACGGTCAGTGATCGTCTGAGGGAGGTTTCCGATGCCCGCAAGAACCTTCGGGCAGAATACTGAAAAGTCTTGCGCGTCCAGACTCGCACCCTGGCCGACGCATCGCGTTACGACCGCACCGCGACGATTGCCCGCGTTTAGAATCTGGCGAAGATATTCCGAGCGCTCGCTCTTGCTTCTCAGTGTTTCCGCCTCGTCCAATCAAAGCGTCGGCGCGAGCTTTTCAATCATTCGGAAAAGTGCGGCTTCCGAGACGTTCGACGCCCGCCGCGGCTCCGATGCGACAAGTTCAAGGCATTCGAGCAGGCGCGTTTTTCCGCATCGCGGTGCCGGGCTGGTAATTACAAGGTAGGGAACGGCGTCAAAGGAATCAAACGTGTGCGTCATCAGCGCCCAGAGTGTCACCGTCAAAGCTGTATGCTCGGGGAGAATCACGTAGCGAGTGAAAAAATTCTCGAGATCCCGCACTAAGGCCTCGCCGTCCTTTGTGGCGGATTTCGCATAGTCAATCGGCGGCCAAAACGGGGCGGCCTCAACGAGAGCGAGAAGCTCACTTTTCGAATGGCCTGCGCCAAGCCAATCTGTTACGTCGCCGCCACCGCCGAACTCTAGGGTCGGCAGATCAATTCGTTTGAGAGTGCGAGCCAATGGCATGAGGTCGTGGAGAACACGCCCCGCCCAGGCGTAGCCGGGGGCGTCCTGATCGGGCAAAATTATGATGTCCTTGCCGCGAAAGCATTCGGCGAATTCTGGCCGCCAGCCGTTTGCCCCGCCGGGATTCGTTGAAGCGATAAGGCCGACCGCGCGAAGAGTTTCAACGTCCTTTTCACCTTCGCAGAGAAAAACTTTTTCAGCGAGAACAACCTCATTGAGGCGATATGGCACGCGCCGCACGCCGTCTAGTCCGGCCGTGCCGTCAGGTTTTCGCTGAAAAAATTTCTTGCAGGGCCTTCGCACGACCTCGAAGAGCGGGGTGCCGCACTCGTCAGCGTAGACGTAGACGGCATCCAGCTTTTGCGGTTTTTCGACGGCGGCCCCGCTCATTGGCGCGATCTCCCGCGCATCAGTGCCCATCGCCGTTACCGTTTGGCTTCGAGACTGGCGAGGGTTGGTCGCGCCGGAGGAAAGCTTCCAGCCCACGCACCGGAATGACAGTTCTGCGGCCAATTTTCCGCGCCGGAAGAAGTTTTGCGGCAATGTAGTTTTGGATTGTGCGTGGCGAAACGCTCAACATCTGAGCCGCCTCGCGGATGTCAACAGCGAGTCTTTCGGTTTGGTTTATCATCATGCTCTCTAGATAACGCAACGGAGAGCACGGAGTCGAGCAGCATAAAATGGAAAATCAGAGGGGTTTTTTGACGCTCAGTTCAGGGGCCTTTGGGGTTCTTTTCCCGGTTAGGTACTTAGTCTGGCGGGCAAATTCTTGCGCCGAGGCTATTGGCCCGACAGGCACAAGAGCTTGCAAAAAATCCTTGCACTCTTGCGGAGCCTCGCGGAACGGTAAGCCGGCCTGGAACCACACCCATTGCTGGATTCGCCCGCTCTCTAAAGCCTGTTTGATTCGTTCCGGCAAACGATCACCCCCACCGAGAGTCATAACTAGGGCCTCCCAAACGACCGCTGCATAGGAGTCACGCCGTCTCTCAAGAGTGCGACAGTTTTCCTTTGTCGGCGCCAGCCCTTCTGCCTCAGCAATCTGTCTCCAAGTCCATCCCATTGCGTGATGCCGCCAAGCCACGATTTTCGCTCGCATCAACCATTCCCTGTCCCTGCTACCGCGCGGACGCCCTCGCATTCTCCGATCAGACTTTAAGCCCTTTGCGCGTAGTGCAATTGACTTCCGCAGCTGAGCCAGTTCCTTATCGCTCGCGCTGCGAACGAATTTCAGTATTTCTTCCAGGAAGAGTGGCCGGTTGAAATCCAAACACAGACAACACAGGACTCGAAATTCCGCGACGCGGGACACTTGGCTCGCCGGTGCTTCCATATGCACATCCTAGCACGTACGTTGTGGCTTGACAATATCCTACCGTTAGGTTATGATCCACACATGAGCAAGGTCTCAGAAGCGGCACGGGAACTGGCAAGGCGAAGCGTCGCAGCACGGCGGCTCAAGTGGGGTAACGCCGGCTTCCGCAAGAAGATGCAGGTTTGGGGCAAGCTCGGCGGACGGCCTCGCGGGAAGAAAGGAGATCGAAATGCAAATTAATACTTTGACCCTGACGGACGTGAGATCCGAAACGATGGCTCGGCGCAATCCACGCGGAGTGTTCGAGAAAGTGCCCGGGTCGAACGAATGGTGGATCCGATACGTTGACGCGAGCGGCCGCTATCGGCGTGAGAAGGCTGGCAGCAAGAGCACCGCCATTGGCCTCGTTCGCAAACGGAAGACGGAAGCTTTACAGGGCAAGAAGCTCCCCGAAAAACTTCGTCGCGCGACCGTAACGTTTGCGGACATCTCGCGTGACGCCCTGGCTTACTCCAAAGCTCATAAGCGCACCTACGAGGACGATCTGGCGCGAATGGAACGCATCCTCGGGTGGTTCCGTGACCGTTCTGCTGATTCCGTCACGCCGCAGGAAATCGAGCGGCAGTTTGAGCGGTGCATCGAGGATGAGAAATGGGCACCTTCGACGGTAAATCACTATCGGTCGCTGCTATCGCTCACGTACCGGCTCGCAATCCGCGACGGAAAGGCCGCGTCTAACCCGGCTCGGGCGACGCGGCACAGAAGGGAAGATAACAGCCGCGTGCGGTATCTCACGCCCGAAGAAGAAACCAAGCTCCGGACCGAAATGGAAGCCCGATGGGCGGGACACATCCCCGAATTGGACCTCGCGCTCCACACCGGCTTGCGGCTCTCGGAAATGTACGGTTTGGATTGGCAGGATGTGGACCTGGCACGCTGTCTCATTCTCATTCGACGTGGGAAGAACGGCGACAGCCGCTACGCCCGCTTAAATTCAGTCGCGCTCAAGGCTCTAGATCTGCTACGGAAGCGCGGCGACGGCACAGGGGCAGTCATTCGCAACCTCGAAGGCGAGCCGCTGGCCGGACCGCGTTACTGGTTTGAGAAAGCTATCAAGAACGCCGGAATTGCGAATTTCCATTGGCACGATCTGCGCCACACGTTTGCGTCCCGTCTGACGATGGCCGGGGTAGGTCTACGGGCCACTCAGGACGCGCTCGGACACAAGTCCGTCGCCATGACCGTCAGGTATTCGCACCTCGCGCCGGATTTCCTTCTGAACGTGGTGGAGAAGCTTGTTCCACAGCCGCCAGCGGACGCTTCTGCGGAACCAACCGACACCTCTACCGACACCGACGCATTTTCTCGCGTAGAGCCTCAATCGCCGCATATGCACTAAGTCTTTTTCGTGTAAGATGTTGGGACCACTTTTCAGGGGCGTAGCTCAGTGGTAGAGCAGCGGCCTTTTAAGCCGAAGGTCGTGGGTTCGATCCCCACCGCCCCTACCAACCACTAAGTTTCCGTACTTCAGCAAAACTTCACGATACAAAGATGTAACAAGATGTTAATACTACCCGGCTTGACGGAGGCCCGACCTACGCCGTAAGATCGGGGCCTCCGCAATTCGCATCCTAGCGCGTCCCCGCTATGTGACGAAAGGAAAGGAAGGGAGGGCGATTCATGCGCCCCAGACTTTCGCATTGGTGTCGAGACGTCCTTGGAAATGCCGGGTTGCTCCGCGCGGCGGCGATTTTATTTCTTGCGATTGGATTCTGGCAACCGTGCGGTGCTCAGCAGGCCAGTCCAGAGGCGCGCTTAGGCACATGGACGCCGTTAAGCATCGAGCAAGTGAGAGACACCGCCTCTCTCACCCTCCCGCGTTCGGAGTCGGGAGTCGACGCCAAGCTGGTCAAAGTAACGCGCAGGCCCGATCTGGAGTATTTGCTTTCGACCATTGTCCAACGAAGGGGAAGCCAAGGCCTCTTTCTTTATCAGGTTGAGATACCGTCTCAGGCCAGTTACGACGGACAGTGGACATGGATCGTTGCTGTCGCAGCTCGTAGACAAGAAGCCTACGAACTCTACAGCTTCGAGAGCATGGAAAGGCGCGCTAACGTCGCGGCGGAGTTCAATCGCTTCGCGTCGGAACTTGCCCTGACGCTCTCCAAATCCGAACTGGCGAATTTCGCGGCATTTTTCCTGGAGACTACGGTCCCGTTCCGGCCGGGAGAAATCGTGCTTGACCAGGACACTCTACGCGATTCCGTCGGGCGGCATTACTTCACGGCGTACGACGAAGCGTGGAGATCCATCGACGCGTATTCACGATGGTGGCATGGTTTTTTGGATGCGGAAACCGCATCCGAGTTGGCGCCCAGAACCGAAATCGAACCAGACGGGCGCTACCGCGTCACGCTGAGTCGTGTGGTTACAACCGATGGCGCGCACCCGCAGGTGCAGCAGTGGCAGATGGAGATTTCACCGGCGGGGAATGTGCAGGCCACGTCTATGCGAACGATTTTCCCCAAGGCGCCTCGGTGGATGTTTTATGACTCGCCGCAGCAAGCAAAGGTGGCGCCGGTCCTACCTTAGATCTCGATGGATTCATCAAGGTGGTTGTTTCTGCTGTCGGTCAATGGAACAAGTTTCAATAACTTCAGGATATATGTCACCTGTCAATGGCAAGACTACTTGGCGCCATTTGACACCAATGGAAAAAGGGCAGTGGTGCTACGCCATTAGCAACTCAGGACTTATTTTTTGGAGTTGCAATTTCGATCCCCACCGCCCCTACCAATCTCATTCATTACACAGTTTTTGACTTTGCATTAGACACCAATTCAGTTTGGACACCGATGTGCCGGACGGTCAGCGGGGTCCCCATCCCGATACACACTACACCCATAACGAGGGTTCTTGCGAAGAAGCCTTTCATCGATCCTTGATCTTTAGGCGTGATTTGTATTGCTTGCCTGATCAACCCAGAGCATCTCGCATCAACAGCATATTCCCGGAAGGGTCTCGATGAATCCCCCGCGCTAAACACTTGCTAAGTCTTCGCTTCGATTCACATAGAGCCGTCCGGCGCGAATTGCCGCAACGCTCTGGAGCTTTTGCCGCCCCGTGCGTTTCTTCCCGTCAGTGTCCATGAAAAGAAACGTTCCTTCGCGGACCTCGAGGATACTTATGTCCGCCCCTGTGCCAGGCCGAAGGGTTCCCAGCTCGATCCCGAAATTGAACATGCGCGTCGGCCTGATCGTGACCCGTTCAATCACTTGGTCCAGGTTCAGCCCGAGGGCCAGGAACTTGGAAGCCGTCGTGATCAGGTCATAATTCGGCCCGTTTATGCTAGTGGTTGCGATGTCACTGCTGATCGTGTCGGGACTTAAATTCTGCTGCAAGCACTTTTCTGCTACGTCGAAGTCAAAACTGTTGCTGCCGTGGCCAACGTCGAAAAGAACTCCCCGCTCGCGAGCTTCCTTTACCTCGGGCCGGAGCTTTCCGTTTGCATCGAGGATTCCATTTGGCCGCCCGTTAAAACAGTGAGTCAACACATCGCCCTTTCGTATTTGGCCGACGATCTCCGGCAAAGGAGAAAACGAATCCCCCAAATGCACCATGAGGGGCAGATTAGAAGCCTTGGCCGCTTCCAGCGCTCTCTTAAGGACCTCGAGATCGTTTGGCCCCGTGGTTTCCCTAGACAGCCGACATTTTATTCCCACCACCTCGGGCTTGTTCTCCTCGGCCGCGCGCACAGTGGCTTGCGAATTCACCCAATCGAGGTTCCCATATTCCCCCGCCAGGCCCATCATCACTCCGAAACCATTAATGTCCAGCAGCGCGTAGATCCGAGTGGCGGAGGGCTTGATGACGTACTTCTTGAACCCGAAGATGCCGGCGTAACCTGTCAAGCCGGTATCCACCGCCGTCGTCACCCCACGGTCCAGGCAATAGTGATCGGCATTCACCGTAATGGGGCCCATGCCCTCAAAGACGTGCACGTGGACATCGATAATTCCCGGGGTCACGATCTTGCCTTTGGCGGAAACAATGCTGCGAGCTCGAGCAGCGGGGATGTCCGGTGACACTTCCAGAATCTTGCCGTCCTTTACCGCCACGTCGAGCGCGGTGTACAGGTTCTGCGCAGGGTCGATGACGGTGCCGCCCTTAATCAACAAATCGCAGTCAAGAGACGAATTCTGAGCGGGAGAAGCAGGCAGCGCTTCCGCACTGGCGAGACTACACGAGGTCAGCACACCCGATCCGAGAATCAATTTGGAAAACTGGCGGCGCGTTAGCATGAGAATCTCCCTGATCCGCTCGTCCGCTTAGACAGGATCTCCGACTCCAGGCGAATCTGCCCCATGTCCGGCAACGACCTCGTTGACAAGCGCCTCAAGGGCGGGCTATTCCCCGGTCTGGGGCGAAGGGCGGGGCGCTCAGTGCGGCGAGCTTTCCAAATCCATTACCTTCAAGTACAGAACTAATTCAACGTCGAGATGAGAAGAACGAGCTCAGGCAACAGCGATTAGCTCAATTTCGACGCGCCCTCCGTGCAAACGGGCTACCTCGACCGTGGCTCGCGCGGGCGGATGAGAAGGGAAGTAACGACTGTACACTTTCCCCATCGCGTCAAAATCGTTCATGTCTTTCAGATACACGGTCGTCTTCACCACCCGATCGAGCGAGGACTCGGCTGCTTCGAGAATGGCTTTGATGTTTTCCATGACAAGTTCCGTTTGGCGCGTGATGTTATCTTCAATCACCTGCCCGGTCTTCGGGTCGCGCGCAGTTATACCCGCCACGAATACGAATCCGTTGGCCTTGATCGCCTGCGAGAAAGGTCCGACAGGTTTCGGCGCACGATCCGTCGAAATCTCGCGGATCTTTGTTCCCGAAGCTGTGGGTTTATTTTCGGCACTGCTGGCTACTCCTGGCACGACAGCGGCGACGAGTCCACCCGCGGCCGCATGGCCTAGGAATGTTCTTCGTTTCATATAGTCTTCTCCTAGTTTTCCATAGCTGGACTAAGTTCTTGGAAAGTGCTGAAGTGACCTGCTCCCAGATTCCGCACACATCATAATACGACATCCGAGCTATTTTGAAATCGATACGACTTCTCGGCTTTCGTCTTCGTTGTATTTTTGTGACCTTCGGCATTGCGTCGCGTAGGTCAGGGCTCCACGCTAAAGCCAGGACTACATCGGCAAGAAGCAAGGACTCCCACCCTTTCGCAGCGTCGCGAATGGCTGGGCCACGCGTCCTATCGCGCTCCTGGACCAAGCCAAAAAAATATTGCGCTGGGACCCTTGGAGAGGTGTAAAGTGGGGCTACGGGAAACCAAAAAAGCGACTCCGGGTTGAACAGGCCTAAATTGTCAGGTGTACACCAGTCAGACGGAAGGAGCATGTCATGATCAATGCCAAGTTCCAGGGTCCGATGTGGCTTAGAATTGGAGTGGGTGTGCTGGGCCTCGGTGCTTTCTTGATGCTCCCATCCGCTTCGATCGCCGGAGGCGCGTCCAGCAAGCCGGTTACGTTCGCCAAGGACGTCGCGCCGATTTTTCAGGCGAAGTGTCAGGAGTGTCACCATCCGGGAACCGCCGCGCCGATGTCTCTGGTGACTTATGAAGAGACGCTGCCGTGGGCGGATAAAATCAAGGACCGCGTGGTCACCCGTAACATGCCGCCGTGGCACCTCGACAGAACAGTTGGAATCCAGAAATTCAAGAACGACACTTCCTTGACGGATGAGCAGATCGACACGATCGTCCGGTGGGTCGATTCGGGCAAGGCGCCTGGGAACCCGAAAGACATGCCGGCCCCGAAGATGTGGCCGAGCGATGAAGGATGGCAGTTAGCCGAACAGTTCGGCCAGCCGGATATCGTTGTCAAATCCGCGCCCTACACTGTGCCGGCCCTGGGACAGGACGCCTGGTGGAAGCCGCTAAGCGACGTACTCCCGGTGACCGAGGCGCGATGGGTGCGCGCGGTCGAGATGCGGCCGGGAACTTCCGCGGGGCGGCGCGTTACGCATCATGCCCTCGCTCAGCTCCTGCAGGATGAACCGGGCGTCAGCAGCGCCGCGGACGACGACGGAATCGGGCCAGCTGCCCAAGCGGTACGCAATGATGGAGGGCTCTTGATGGAATGGGCGATCGGGAAACAATTCGACGTCTACCCTTCCAATACCGGCAAATTGCTGCTGCCGGGAGCACGGATTCGGTGGGATGTGCACTACCACTCCGTCGGCGAACAGGTTCAAGATGATGTCATGCTGGGCATCTATCTCTATCCCAAGGGCATGACGCCGAAGTACCGGACGCGCCTGATGGAATTTCACGCGAACCAGCAGGGCCGCGTTCTGGATATTCCTCCGAACTCAATCACCGAGACTCAGTCTTTCCACGTGCTGAAGGAGCCCGCCAGGTTTGAGAACTTTCAGCCGCACATGCATCTGCGCGGCAAGGCGATGTCCATGGAAGCGATCTTGCCGGACGGCACAACCGAGATGCTCAGCTACGTCGACCGCTTCCAATTCAACTGGATGAATAATTATATTTACGCAGAGGACGCGGCGCCGGTGCTCCCAAAGGGCACGGTCATCCGCATTACGGCCTGGCATGACAACACCGCCGCCAACTCCAACAATCCCGACCCGAACCAGTGGGTCGGCTGGGGCGAGCGCACGGTCGACGAGATGGCGCACGCCTGGGTGAACGTCACCTACATCACCGAAGACGACTATAAGGAGTGGCTCGCCAAGCATAAGCCGGACCAATCGATGCCGGAAATGATGCACGGCCACTAATTCGGAACTCGAAAGGCTGGGAGGAGCAGCAACTTTTTCAGAGTTGTCGGCTTCTTATTTTTTATTTAGGCTTTGTGGGTCGCGGCTTCAGCCACGACAATAAAACACCGAGGAAAAGTGGGCTTTAGCCCCTGACGGCCCTTCGAGTTTGGGTGGCTGTTTATTTGTGAGATGACTTCTTGCTGCTCCTCGTTCTCGGCTCAGGGAGTCGGGATTGTGGCACACAACTCAAATTGAGAAGGAGTATTTTCGAATGCGCTCGTTGCGATCGTCGGTGACACCTCTGTATGGTGCAATCCTGCTCGCAAGCTG
>DATNIO010000056.1:0-7410 GCA_035604385.1 Verrucomicrobiia bacterium
TCCGGTCGCCCTCCGGGCTCCCTCCGCGTCCTCCGCGCAAGAAACACCCAAGGAATCGAAAGACCCAGTGTAAAGGATGTCCTGGCAACGACTGTAAATGATGTCTTGGCACTTTACACTGAAGGCGGGCGCTACAAGAACTACGCTACTCTCGGAGTTAGAGGACGCGCGTGAAAATCGTTATCTGGGCCTTAGTCCTGGCACTCGTTTGGACCGCAGCACTGATTCTGATTGCCCACACGGTCGGCCTTCATTCCACTCCGGGAATGTGGACAGGCGCCGTGGGATTGCCGGGCGTGGTGCTCGCCAACTGGATCCAATCGCAACTCCTTCACAGGTTTTATCGTCCCCTCGGATACAGCCTGATGTTCCTGATCAATTGGGGATTCTATTGCAGCGTGCTTGAGGGAATTGTTTCGTTCAGACGCAGGATTTGGGTCAAGTAGGACAGGCTTCAGCCTGTCCTACTTGACCCTCTTTTCCAATTCGGGCACTGTCTCGATCAAAACGTGGCCCGTGATCGCGAGCGTGCGCGGATCGATCTTGTCGAGCGTGTCTCGAGGGGTATGCCAATATTCGAGGACGACGTTTTCAAAATCGATGATGTCTGCCGAGGGAACACCGCGCTTGACAAAAGCGATGTGGTCATCTTCGATGGCGTTCAATTCATTGATATACACTTTGCCGTAGCCAAGCCGCGCGGCGGTGGACCATATTAGTTCCGTCAGCCACGGCGTGGAATTCGATTCGCGCCGGTAAATGGGGTTTGTCGGCCCAACCATGTCCACCAGGATCAAGGCCTTGACGCGCTTCAAATCGCCCGACACCGCGAGGCTCGCGGCGAGTTCGCGACTGCCGTAAGTATCATCCCGACTGTTCCAGGTCACATTAAAATCTTCCTCGCCGTCAAAAAAAGCCAGCCAGATCGTCTCCGCATTTTTTCGGGTGCATAGCAGGCGCGCCAGCTCCAGCAGAACCCCCGTGCTCGAGCCGCCGTCGTTTGCGCCGACGAAATTGTCCAGCCGTTTTGTGTCGTAGTGCGACGAGTAAATGAGGATGTTGGGATTCGCCGACGGAATCTTGACAAGGATGTTCTTCATCGCCACGTCGCCCACCGGCGTTGACGTGGCATGAAAATCCTGCTCTTCCACCGGACATCCGAAACTTTTCAGCTGGGCGATGATGTATTGCTGCGCGCGGCGAATTCCCTCGGACCCGGCCGGGTGCGGCCCGATGGCGACAAGCTGCTCGACATGCTTGTACGCCCGCGCGCCGTCAAAGCCACCCGTTGTATCCGGGGCGGGCGCGGGCGGAAACGTAGCCGCCTGGGGAGCGCTGGTTCCCTGCGCACCACTTTCGGATGTGGAGGAATGTCCGCACGCGGCAAGCCACGCAAAACTAAGCGCCGCGAAAAGCATCGTCCGTGGTCCTAACCCGCGCAATCGCAACTTCATTTATCGCGCCCCTTGATCGGCCATGGCGGCCCGCTTGGCTTTATTGCGCACCACGAGCGCCGCGACGCCGATGCCAAGAAAATACAGCGCCACCATGGGAGCCATAAAGACGAGCATCGTCGTCGCATCGGGCGTGGGCGTCACGATCGCGGCCACGATCGCGATGATCAGAATCGCGTACCGCAAATTCTTCCACAGAAATTTCGGCGTCACGATGCCAAACAGCGCGAGAAAGAAAATCAGCACCGGCAATTCAAAAATAATTCCCAGCCCCAGCAACACGATCAAAATAAAATCAAAATACTCATTGATGCTGATCAGCGGCCGGAACGGCCCTTGAAACCCGATCAGGAAATTCAACATGTACGGAAGCATGACGAAATACCCGAACGAGATCCCCGCAAGAAATAAAATCACGGACGAAAAAATAAAAGTGGTCACCGCTTTGCGCTCGTGCTTGTAAAGGCCTGGCGCTATGAACAGCCATACTTGATACAGCACGAACGGGGCGGCGAGAACGACGCCGATGTAGATTCCGAACGTGATGATGATATTGATCAAGCCGGCCGGGCTGGTGTAGATCAGCTTGTCTTCCAGATGCTGCTTGCGCAACGCCTCTTGCATCGGGCGAGAGATGAAGTCCATCGCTTTTTGGGAGATGGTTACGCCGATCCCGGCGCCGATAACGATGGCGATGGCGGAATTGATGAGCCGCTTGCGCAAGTCCACAAGGTGCTCAAAAAACGACATCTTGCCGCCCGGTTCTTGCTCGGGCGCCGATGCGGAGGGGTCAGACTGCGGCGTTGTCATCAGAAGATTTCTCGTGTGGAACGCTTACCGCTTCGGGCGCAGGCGGCACTGGCGTGCCGGAATCGGCATGCGGCGAAGGGGACGATTCGTTTTGTGGCTCGCCAGAAACGGGCTCGGCAGGCGCCGACTCAGCAACAACCGGCTCCTCGCGCGGCACTGCGCCTTCCGGAGCCGGCGAAGGCGCAGGCACAGGACTCTGCGCAGCCCGGGCCGCCGTCGCGATTTCCTCTTCGCGGATGCGCGTCTGGCGCTCGAGATCGCGCACTTCATCCTCGAGCGCAAAGCGAAAATCGTTGGTCATTTTCCGGAATTCCGCCGTGGCTTTCCCAAGCATGCGGGCGAGTTCCGGCAGCTTCTGAGGGCCAAAAATAACCAGGGCCACGACGAAAAGTACGACTAAGTGAGGCAAACTCAACATGGTCAGTGCACTGTGCCTTTTTGGGTCGATCGCAGAGAATTCAAGCGGCCGGGAACCGCCCTTGAATACGAATCCGCTCTAAAATCCGGCGGGCTACCCTTCGCGCCTGGGAAGAAACAAGTCCAGCCCGCTCCGTCTAATACCCATGTGGAATCATAGTGGACGCGCGAAGGGGTGTCAATTCAGGCTCTATGCTATACTAATCGGTATTGTGCATGGCAACGCGCCGTGCCGCAGGAAAGCGAGGGCGAAATGCAGGGTGAGAGGCGTGGAGCGCTGCTCGTCATAGGTGTATTGGTCGTATCCGCAGTTCTGGGGGGCATTTACGGTCCGTCAGTACGCGCGACGTCCAACGATGTAAACAACCTGCAGGACTCGGTCAAGTCCTTTACGCACGTCCTGTCGATCGTCCAAAAAGATTACGCGATTCCTGTCGACACCGATCATGCCATTTATTCCGGGGCGATCCCCGGAATGCTTCGCGTTCTTGACCCACACTCCAGCTTTTTCGATCCCCGCGCCTACGCCAATCTTCGCGAAGACCAGCGCGGAAGATATTACGGCGTCGGAATGACGATCGTGCCGCGCGATAACTTCACGTTTGTGCTTGCACCCATGCCGGGCTCGCCTGCGTTCCGCGCCGGAATTCGCCCGGGCGACGTGATCATGGCTGTGGATGCAAAATCCACGGAGGGGCTGAGCAGTTCCGAAGTTGCCGACATGCTGAAGGGCCCCAAGGGCACAGTCGTTCACATTTCGATGAAGCGCGTCGGCTACACCGAAAATCTCAGCTTCACCGTGACGCGCGATGAAATTCCCAAACATTCCGTCGACCTCGATTTTGAAGTCAAGCCCGGCATCGGCTACATCAAGCTTTCCGGATTTAACGAGACCACAGATACCGAACTCGCGATGGCGCTGAAAGATTTGGACGCCACGAAGCTCGACGGCCTCGTTCTTGACCTGCGCGGAAATCCAGGTGGCTTGCTCAATGAAGCCGTGGCCGTTTCCGACATGTTCCTCGACAAGAACCAACTGATCGTTTCCCATCACGGGCGCGCCTCGGCGGAGCGCCGCTACTACGCCGTGCGCGGCAACCGCGGCGTCACCATTCCGCTGGTGGTCATCGTCAACGGCGGTTCCGCCTCCGCTTCGGAGATCGTGACCGGCTCGATTCAAGACCATGACCGCGGCCTAGTCGTCGGCGAGCAAAGCTTCGGAAAAGGCCTCGTTCAGACCGTGTCCGGACTCAGCGAAAACACCGGCCTGGCGCTGACGACTGCGCGTTACTACACGCCCAGCGGACGCCTGATCCAGCGCGATTACAAAGATATTTCGCTCTACGACTACCTCTACAATCACAAGAACCCGCCTCCCACCGAAATCAAGTTGACCGATAGCGGCCGCCAGGTTACCGGCGGCGGCGGCATCACCCCTGATGTTGCCGTAGCACCGGGCAAACTTAACCCGTTCCAGGAATCGCTCTTGCGGCACGAGGTTTTCTTCGCTTATCAGGGCGGTGTGGGAGGATTCACCACCTACTTCCTCGGGACCAAGCCCGAAATTACCAAGGACTTTGTTGCCGGCGACAATGCGATGAAGGCGTTCCGCGCTTACCTCGACAAGGAAAAGGTCCCCTACACCGAGGATGACATCGCGCAAAACCTCAGCTGGATCAAGCGCGAAATCCGCAAGGAAGCGTTCATCTCCATGTTTGGCTTGACCGAAGGCGCCAAGGTGGACCTCGACGAAGACGTACAGCTTCAGAAGGCGGTCGAGTCCTTGCCGCAAGCCCGCGCGCTTTACGAAAACGCCCGGAAGATTATCGCGCAACGTAACGCGGGATCCAGCGCGCAGCAGCAATAATTATCGCAATCTTTAAATCTTCCAAATATTACGGCGAAGCGTGTCAGGTGCGGCCTCTACTTGACGGGCTGCGGAAGGAGTAGTTTGTTTTGTCATTCCGAGCGAAGCGAGGAATCTCTCTTTCTTTTCATCGAGTTAAATCTAAGAGAGATTCCTCGCTTCGCTCGGAATGACAAAGAGAGTGGGGCTTTTTTTTCGCAGTCTGTGAAGCCTGCCAGAATTTGGAATCCTGGCTACGCCCTGCTAAAATCACACCAGTTCAGTGGGCGGCTAGCTCAGCTGGGAGAGCGCATCGTTCGCAACGATGAGGCCGGGGGTTCGAATCCCCTGCCGTCCACCAATTTTCTCTGGCATACTGTGCATTGCCCGAACCGGATGTGCGGTTCCGTTGCGGTTCGGCTTTCCGAATGAGAAACCTCGTCCATTTCTCTCCGGGTCTGCGCGGCTTTTGCCTGTTTTCCTTTGTGGCGTTAGCGCTCGTGGCCGGGTGCGGAAAGAAGGCGGCCCCCCAGACGCCCGCGGAACCTGTCAACCCGCACTCCGTAACGATCTCCTGGGTCGCCAGCAAATCTCAAGTTGCCGGATACAACGTGTACCGCTCGTCCGGGTCCGGCAATCCCGTCAAACTGACGAATGGAATCGTTCTCGGCACTGAATATACCGACAGAACCGTTGCGGCAGGCCAGACGTATTCGTACTATGTCACTTCGGTTGATCTCAAAGGGATCGAAAGCAAACCGTCCGTCAAAATCACCGCCACGGTCCCAACGACCGTGACTCCTCCCGCCAAGCAATGATCCTTCCCGCTGTCCTAAAGTGCAGTGGCCACACACCTGTACTTCATGAATCTGCCCGCACCGGGCGCGGACACGGTAAACTAACAGGATGCCAGTCCGACTGATTGCGCTCGATATTGACGGGACGCTCCTCGACGAGCGATCCCAGTTGCCCGCGATCAATCGGAACGCGGTCGCCGAAGCTGCCTCCCGGGGAATCGAAATCGCCCTGGTGACGGGACGGCGCTACGATTTCGCGACGCCGATCGCGCGGCAGTTCCCTTGCCCGCTGACGATGATTGTCAACAATGGCGCTCTCGTAAAATCCAGCGCTGGAGACACTCACTTGGTCAATTTGCTGCCACGCATGATCGCAGCGCGCGTGCTTGATGAGGCCGCCGGCTTTCGCGAGCTGGCATCCGTGTGCTTTGACCGGCCGCGCGAAAGCCAGGTCATTTACGAACGGATTGACTGGGAGGACCCTCTCCGTAGGGGATACTTTGCACGGAATCGGGAGTATCTTGCGGAGATGTCTCCGCTGCGGGATTGCCTGACGGAGGATCCGATCCAGGTGATGTTCACAGGCTACGCGAATCAGGTTCGCGAAGTGGAAACATTTCTCTCCCGGTTGCCGTTTGCTGAAGGGTATTCGCTGGCCATGACGGTCTACGACAAGCGCGATTTTGGCCTGGTGGACGTCATCGCCGCCGGATGCTCCAAAGGCGCGACGCTGGCCGAATGGGTGCGCCGGCGCGGATGGTCCCGTGACGACGTCATGGCCATTGGAGACAACCTAAATGACATGGAAATGCTCCAATTCGCTGGCCTTCCGGTGGTGATGGGAAACAGCGTGCCGGAGTTGAAAACTCTCGGGTGGCGTGAGACCCTTAGCAACGACCAGGGCGGCGTCGCTGCTGCCATCGAGCTGTATGCATTTGGAGATGCGTGACGTGAAGCAGTTCCTTCCATGCGGGAAATGGCTCTGCGGGGCGATTGCGGCCCTCGCGGCACTCGCTCCCTGCGCGCGCGCCGATTATATGGTCCTGCAAACCGGCCAGCGCATCCATGTAACCGGATACGAGCGCGTCGGTGAAACGCTGCGCCTGACGATGGCCGGCGGCACTCTGGAGATTCCCGCGGACGCGCTTCTGCGAGTCGATCCGGAAGATACTTTTGTACCCGTCAAAGTGAAATTGCTCGATGTGCCCTATGCGAATTTCATTTCCGAATCGGCGAGCGCCCACGGAGTCGCCCCCGAGCTCGTCGCCAGCGTGATTGCCGTCGAATCCAACTTCAATCCCAATGCGGTCTCCTGGCGATCCGCTCGCGGCCTGATGCAATTGATGCCGCAAACGGCGGCGCGATTTGGCGTGACGCGAATATTCGATCCGCAGCAAAATATTGAAGCGGGCACGAAATATTTGAAGGAACTTCTGCTGCGCTACAATGGCGATCTCTCCCTGACCCTGGCGGCCTACAACGCCGGGCCCGACCGCGTCGGACAATACCGCTCCGTCCCGCCCTACCGTGAAACGCGCGACTACGTTCGCCGCGTAACGGAAAAATTCCGCAACACGTACCGCGCGTCAAACCAAATCGTCGATTTGCAGTAAAAGTGTTGACCGTCACCGACGCGGCGAGCCATGTCACGTACTATGCCTACGACACCGAAGACAACCTGACCAGCATCACCGACGCGAACAGCAACCAGACGGCGTTCACCTATGATGCCTTTGGCCGCGTCACCCAGACTAATTTCCCGTCCTCGAGGGTGGCCCAGCCTTTGAGGCGGTTTTGATCTTCCGGGTGGCCCATCTGTCACGCCGCGTGACAGGTGGGGTTTTTGATCTTCATTCCCTCATCGGAAACTTCACATCACAATCACTGACGCGAACAGTAACCAGACGGCTTTCACCTATGATGCCTTTGGGACGGGTGGCCCAGGCTTTGAAGGATTGTGGTTCGGGGGTGGCCCGGACTTTGAAGTTGAAGTTGGGGTGCCCCGTCCTTGACGCTTTTCAAGGGCGGGGCTTTTGACGTTGCTCTTCGACTTAACCTCAGCGCAGGGGATCGATGCGAATCAAGC